>JALOMZ010000105.1 GCA_025455205.1 Chitinophagaceae bacterium
CCCACCATGTCGGCATTAGCGAAGTTGAGGCATATGAAAGCGTATTCCTCACTTTCAATTTCGGGCAGCAGGGTAGCCGTTACCTCATTGGCGCTCATTTCGGGCTGCAGGTCGTACGTGGCCACCTTCGGGCTTTGAACAATGATGCGTTTCTCGCCGTCGAATTCCTTCTCCCGTCCGCCGCTGAAAAAGAATGTGACGTGCGGGTATTTTTCGGTTTCGGCGATACGGATTTGCTTCAGGCCATGGGCGGCAATCACTTCGCCCAGGGTATTGTTGAGGTTATCGGTCTCAAACACCACGTGCACGCCCTGCCAGCTCTTGTCGTATTCCGTCATGGTGGTGTAGTGCAGCTGCAGGATATGCATTCCGTGATCGGGGTGGTCTTTCTGCGTAAGCACTTCCGTGATCTCCCGGCAGCGGTCGGTGCGGAAATTGAACACCAGCACGGCATCGCCGCTGCGGATGGTGGCAATGGGCTGGTCATCGGGGCCCACTATAACGGTAGGCTTGATGAACTCATCGGTTACATTATCGGCGTAGGAGGCCTCCACGGCTGCAATGGCATCGGTTGCTTTTTCGCCGATGCCGTGCACCATGGCATCGTAGGCCAGCTTCACGCGCTCCCAGCGTTTGTCGCGGTCCATGGCATAGTAGCGGCCGTTGACGGTGGCGATGCGGCCAACGGTGGCATCAAGATGTGCCTGCAGCTCTTTCAGGAAGCCCAGTCCACTCTTGGGGTCGCAGTCGCGCCCATCTGTAAAGGCATGGATATATACGTCCTGCAGCCCTTCCTGCTGGCAGAGGCTTACCAGGGCCTTCAGGTGGTTGATATGGCTGTGCACGCCGCCGTCGCTCACCAGGCCCAGCAGGTGGAGGGCCTTGCCCTGCGTTTTGGCATAGCGGATGCTGGCCAGCAGCTTGGGGTTTTGCTGAAAGGACCCATCGCGAACGGCCACGTTGATGCGCTGCAATTCCTGGTATACAATACGACCGGCACCGAGGTTGAGGTGGCCTACCTCACTGTTACCCATCTGCCCTTCAGGCAAACCCACCAGTTCACCACAGGTGGTGAGGGTGGTATTGGGATATTGGCTGTACAGGCTGTCTACAAAGGGGGTGTTGGCGGCACGGATGGCATCGCTGGCGGGCACCTGGCCCAGTCCCCATCCGTCCATAATCACCAGCATGGTCTTATTCATTCTGCTTCTTTTAGGTGTTTGCGGTATTTGGCGGTACCTGCAGGGAATATCCCGGCTTATCGGGCTCGCGGCAGGTTCCGGCGGGCGAATTTACCTGAATTGGCGTTGCCGGCCGCTGATTTTCCCCTGCCCGGCAGGCCTGCCCGGGCAGGGTTCCGGCACCTTTTTAGAAAATTTTCACGAACCATTATTTGGCCGGCATGTTATAAGATCTCAGTTTTGTGTCCAATACATGTATGTACATGTAATTTGAAAAACCAACAAAAAATTCCGTTTCTATGAAAAGCATGTTCCTGAAATCTTCTGCAACTGTCCTGATGATCATGGGTGCCTCCCAGCTGTTTGCGGCTCCCAAGCCCAGCGGCCGTTTTGTAGTGAATGCCCAGCAAACCACCCTCAGCTGGAATGCCAAGAAAGTGACCGGTGAGCACAGCGGCCTGGTGCCCGTGTCTTCCGGTGTTATTGAAGTGAACAATGGCACAGTTAAGAGTGGCAATTTCACCATGAACCTGGCTGGCCTCACCGTTACCGACATCAAGGATGCCGGTACCAACGCCAAGCTGGTGGGTCACCTGAAGAGCGATGATTTCTTCAGCACCGAGAAGCATCCTAATTCCACTTTTGTGGTTACCGGTATTGCGGCCGGCAGCCAGGCTGGCAGCTACACTGTAAAGGGCAACCTCACTATCAAGGGCATCACCCAGGCCATCGAATTCCCCGCCAGCATTCTGGTAGACGGCAAGACCCTGAAGGCTGCCGCCAACATTACAGTAGACCGCACCAAGTTTGATATCCGCTATGGTTCGAAGAGCTTTTTTGAGAGCATTGGCGACAAGGCAATTTATGACGACTTCACGCTGAGCCTGCAGCTGGTAGCCACCCAGCAGTAATAGGCAGGATAAAAGCAAAACTCCATAGGGATCCATCCCTCAGAAGCACAGGCATTGCATCCGCAATGCCTGTTTTGCTGGGTGCATACTGCTACCTTTGGCCTTCAATACTGACACATGACGCAACAGGAATTTGACGCGCGGCTTGACCACCTGATACGCGAAGCTTTGGCCGAAGATGTGGGCGATGGCGACCACAGCACGCTCAGCTGCATTCCGCGTGAGGCAAGGGGCCGGGCGGTATTGCGCATCAAGCAGGAGGGCCGGCTGGCCGGCATGGCCGTGGCTGGCCGCATCTTCAGCCTGGTGGAGCCGGAGGCCATATTCCGGGCGTCGAAAGCCGATGGCCACCATATGGAGCCGGGCGAAACGGCTTTTGAGGTGGAGGCATCTGTGCATACCATTTTGACATGCGAACGGCTTGTACTCAACTGTATGCAGCGCATGAGCGGCATTGCCACGCTCACGCAGCAGTATGTGCAGCGGCTGGAAGGCTACCGTACCCGCATTCTCGATACCCGAAAAACCACGCCCAACTTCCGCCTGCTGGAAAAGGAAGCGGTGCGCATTGGTGGTGCGGTCAATCACCGTTTCGGGCTGTTTGACATGATCATGCTCAAAGACAACCATATTGACTATGCCGGTGGGATAGAAAAGGCCATAGAGCGTGCCTGGCGCTACGTGCAGGAAGTGAAACCCGGCCTGAAGATTGAGGTGGAGACCCGCAGTGTGGAAGATGTGCGGCGCGTGGTGGCAGCCGGCCGGGGCCGGGTATTTCGTGTGATGCTGGATAATTTTGCACCGGAGTCCATTGCTGAAGCAATGGACCTGCTGGGCAGTGATTTTGAAACGGAGGCCAGCGGCGGCATCACCCTCGACAACATAGAAGCGTATGCCGTCACCGGCATTGATTACATAAGCAGCGGCGCCCTCATACACCAGGCCCGCAGCCTCGACCTGAGCCTGAAAGCCCTGATAGGCTGATTCTTATGTCATTGGCAAAACAATGGAACCCTGGAACTTGTGAACTATTGAACTTCTCTTCCATGAGCAAGAAAAAACTCAACAGCCTCTCTGACCTGGGCGGCCTGGTATACAGTACCGATCCTTCCTTCCAGGCGCAGCAGCCCGAGCCGGAATCCGAAACCATGTTGCCCGGCCAGCAACGCTTGCGCATCTGGTTTGAAACCAAGCACCGCGGCGGCAAGGCAGTAACCATTGTGGCCGGCTTTGCAGGACCCGACCGTGAACTGGAGGAACTGGGCAAGAAACTGAAGCAGGCCTGCGGCACAGGCGGGTCGGTGAAAGAAGGAGAGATCCTGATTCAGGGTGATCACCGCGATAAAGTACTGCAGTGGCTCCTGAAACAGGGGTACAGCCAAACCAAAAAGGCCGGCGGATGAAATTCTGGGTACTTGATGCCGGCACGGCCTTTAGTGCCCTGCTGTCTATGCTGATGTTTCCCGCGGCGCTGATGCTGGGCCTGGGCTTGCTGTTCTGGTACCGTGGCTACCAGCAGCAGGATGAGGAGCGGCTGCGGCTGGGCCGCCTGCTCACCATGCTGGGCGCCATTTTCCTTGGCATACTGTTGATAACGAGCAATTTTCTGCTTGAACTGCTGGCGCGTGCGGCCAGGAGCTGATACCCGCAGGTTGCGATGAAGCCTTCATCAGGCCGCCGGATCATTCTTCAAAATACATATTGAAAAGACGGGTCTGTTGCTGCAGGGCCTGTAGTTGGGTGCCCTGGCTGGCCGCCACGCTATCCTGCTTGTAGGTTTTCACCATATTCATAAATGGTTCCAGCCACAGGTGCAGTGCATCGTGGTCTGGTCCTTTCATCTTACAGTCAGATACCATTTTGCTGAGTTCCGCTTCCAGCCTGGCCGTGGTGGCCGCATGGTTTGCGGGGCTTTGGGCCAGCGCACTGTCAATGATTTGCTGCAATGCCCGGGCATGCAGCATGGTGAGCGCATCGGCCTTCCATTTGTTGCCATTGTTCAGTTCCAGGTCTGATGATGGTGCTGCCGTTGCCGACTGTACGGTTGCAGCGGCGCCATCTTCAGGTTTTGCATCGTGACTGTGCTGGGTATTGCAGGCAACTGCAAAGCCAGCCATCAGTACCAGGAAGCAGGTTCTCCACTTCATAGAGCAAATGTTTTGTGGTTGAAAGGTAGCAAGAAAAGGGAGGGCGTTGGCTGATGTTTTGCAGGCCCGGGCGTAAAATCAATTTCCTCACTTGTAACCGTTGCCTGCGCTATCCTGCTGCATTTGAAACCAGGCGCTATGGTAAGCATTCGCGAACAGGTTATCTGCAGGCAGCGGGTGGTTTGCCTCCTGCCGCGCAGGTTCAGCCAGGTGTGTTTACCATTACCTTGATTGCAATGTGTAAGTGCTACATGAACCAAAGTTTATATCAGCGCAAACGATTGCATAATAAATTTCGGTGCCGTCTAAAGCTCTGGCATTCCTTTTTTAAAAAAAATCAAGAATAGGTCTGTTTGGGTTGATATGCCTACAGTTCTGCGGCCCGCTTTCAGCCTGTCAATTAAAATGGGCACCTAGATTTGCTGCTATTAAACGATTGCTTGCTTTAGCTATGGAAGGAACCATTGCCAGGAACCTTGTTTCCCTGAAACATCTGGGTATCCGTAACAACAATGTGCACTACCAACTGGGCCCTGAAGTATTGACTGAACAAACCATCCTGCGCACACAGGGGGAGCTCAGCAACTCCGGGGCCTTGTGCATAAAAACCGGGGCCTTTACCGGCCGCAGTCCCCAGGACAAGTTCATTGTGAAGGATGCTGAAACCGCCACCAGCATCCATTGGAACCAGTTCAACATCCCCATTGATGAGCAGTACTTCCTGCAGCTTCGCCAGAAGATGGCACGGTACATGAGCGAGTGTCCGGAACTGTGGGTGCGCGACTGCTATGCCTGTGCCGATGAGCGATTCCGGCTCAACATACGGGTAGTCAATGAACACCCCTGGAGCAACCTTTTTGCCTACAATATGTTCCTGCGGCCTTCGCAGCAGGAGCTGCAGCATTTTGAGCCCGACTGGTTCATCCTGCAGGCGCCCGGTTTTGAGGCTGAACCGGGTATTGATGGCACCCGCAGTCCGCATTTTGCCATCATTTCCTTTGCCCATAAGATGATCCTGATTGGTGGCACCGGTTATACCGGCGAAATGAAAAAGGGCATATTCACTATCCTCAACTACCTGCTGCCCGCCCAGCACAACGTATTGAGCATGCACTGCTCGGCCAATATGGGCAAACTGGGCGACACGGCCGTATTCTTTGGCCTGAGCGGCACCGGCAAAACCACCCTGAGCGCCGATCCGGAGCGTGCCCTGATTGGGGATGATGAACACGGCTGGACCAGCGATGGCATCTTCAATTTCGAAGGGGGCTGCTATGCCAAGTGCATAGACCTCACGCCCGAAAGGGAGCCTGACATTTTTGCCGCCATCCGGCCGGGCGCCCTGCTGGAGAACGTGGTGTTTCTCCCAGATACCAATGAGGTGGATTTCTCCGCCAAAGCCATCACTGAGAATACACGCGTGAGCTATCCGCTGCATTATATCAGCAATGCCCGCATTCCCTCGCGGGGCGGCATTCCGCAAAACATATTCTTCCTCACCTGCGATGCCAATGGGGTGCTGCCACCGATCAGCCGGCTCACGCCAGGCCAGGCCATGTACCACTTCATCAGCGGCTACACGGCCCGCGTGGCGGGTACTGAAGCCGGGGTAACAGAACCGAAGAGCACCTTCAGCGCCTGCTTTGGAGCACCTTTCCTGCCGCTGCATCCAGGTCGCTATGCCCAAATGCTGGGCGAGAAAATGAAGGAACACCAGGTAAATGTATGGCTGGTGAATACCGGCTGGAGCGGTGGCCCTTATGGCACGGGCCAGCGCATGAAGCTGTCATATACAAGGGCCATGATCACGGCTGCCCTGAACGGCGAGCTGGAAGATGTGCCGTACCAGATGGTGCCATTCTTTAAGCTGAAAGTGCCCATGAGCTGCCCCGGTGTGCCTGCCGAACTGCTCAACCCGCGCAAGACCTGGGCAAGTACCGATGCCTACGACCAGCGCGCCTCCTCACTGGCCCAGGCCTTCATCCACAATTTTGAGAAATACGCCTCCGGTGTGCCGGCCGAAGTGCTGGCAGCTGCACCCGAAGCGGTGCACAACCTATACTAACGCTGCTTTTCGATTGCTTGTCTCTGGAGGGCCCTGCTTTATGCGGGGCCTTCTGCTGTTGAGGCCATGCATAAATATTATGACTATTGGTAATACAGAAACGATATTCATGGGCTAATCCTTATTTTCACCTTCCATGTTTTACCCGCTGCTCAAGATTGGCGTCAGGCTGGCCCTGCCTTTTTTTGCCCGGCATATCAGGATCACCAATCCCGGGGCCCTGAAGACCGAGGGGCCCCTGGTGCTGGCAGTGAACCATCCCAATTCCTTCCTGGATGCCATTTTGCTGGGTACCTATATGCAGGCGCCTGTGCATTTTATCACGCGGGGCGATGTGTTCCGTCATCCCTGGGTGCGGCGTATACTGGGCATATTGAACATGATCCCCATCTACCGCATACGTGATGGCAAGGAAAAACTGAGCCTCAATGAGGAAACCTTTCTCCGGAGTGTGGAAGTGCT
>JALOMZ010000391.1 GCA_025455205.1 Chitinophagaceae bacterium
CCCTTGGCATGAAAGCGGCTGATGAAGATCTTCTCAAAGCCCAGGCGGGCGGCTTCGGCAATGCGTTGCTCAATGCGGTTCACGGCGCGTATCTCGCCATTGAGGCCTACTTCGCCGGCAAAGCAAATGTGGTGGGGCAGGGGCACATCATCGTAGCTGCTGAGCAGGGCTACTACCACGGCCAGGTCAATCGACGGGTCCTCCACGCGCAGGCCACCGGCAATATTCACAAATACATCTTTGATGCCAAACTGGAAGCCTCCGCGCTTTTCCAACACGGCCAGCAGCAGCTGCAGGCGTCGCAGGTCAAAGCCGCTCACTGTGCGTTGCGGTGTGCCGTACACGCTCTGGGTCACCAGGGCCTGCACCTCAATGAGCAGGGGCCGCATGCCTTCCATGGTAGCGGCAATGGCACTGCCGCTGAGCTGGTCTTCTTTTTGGGAAATCAGGATCTCCGAAGGATTCGTTACGGCCCGCATGCCGCTTTCCGTCATTTCATAGATGCCCAGTTCGGACGTG
The DNA here is from genome assembly GCA_025455205.1 of Chitinophagaceae bacterium. GTDB lineage: Bacteria > Bacteroidota > Bacteroidia > Chitinophagales > Chitinophagaceae > Phnomibacter. Next base: position 520 of record JALOMZ010000391.1, read on the forward strand.
GAACCAAAGCGGTTTTTGAGCGTGCGCAGGATGCGGTAGGTATAGTGGCGGTCGCCTTCAAACTGCAGCACGGTGTCTACCATATGCTCCAGGATCTTGGGACCGGCAATGGATCCGTCTTTGGTGATATGGCCAATGAGGAACACCGGGGTGTTGCTTTCCTTGGCAAAGCGCTGCAACTCAGTAGCGCATTCCTTGATATAGGGCGATTCCAGTGTTTGGATGGAATCCACGATCAGCAGGTCGGGTTTCAGCTTCTTGATCTCGGCGAAGATGGTTTGGGTATTGGTTTCCGTGAGCAGGTAGAATTCGCCACTGCCGGCTTTCAGGCGATCGGCCCGCAGCTTGATCTGCTGCTGGCTTTCTTCACCGCTTACATAGAGGGTGGTGATGCCGGGCAACTGCAGACCCAGTTGCAGGAAAAGGGTGCTCTTGCCAATGCCGGGCTCGCCGGCCACCAGCACCACGCTGCCGGGAACGATACCGCCGCCCAACACCCGGTTCATTTCAGGGTCATGGGTTTCCAGCCGGGGCTGCTGCGCTGCGTCCACTTCCTGGATCAGCACGGTCTTCTTCCCGGGTTTGGTATCGCGATCCTCTGCCCAGGCAGGTATACCGCGACCGGGGCGGGATTCTTTGTGGATGACTTCCTGGGTAAACGTGTTCCATTCGCCGCAGGACGGACATTTGCCCGCCCATTTGGCACTTTCATAGCCACACTGGCTGCAGAAAAATGCGGTTTTAACCTTGCTCATTCGCCCCAAACCTAATTCTTTTTAATGCATACCCGAAAGGAGGGGCTGGCTGTAACAAAAGGGGAAAGAAATTCCGATGCCTGCAGGGAGCGGAACAGGCAGGAAGGGGTACAAAAAAAGGACCAGGTGTAGAAACATCCGGTCCTGTTTACTTACTAACCCATTAAATTCTAGTGCTAAAATACAAATTCGGCGCAGAATGCAAAATATTTTTGGGTGCTAATTGTTGACAGGCGGCGGGGAAGGGTGTTAAAACATTGAAATCTGAAGGGCTCCGCAAGGCCCGTCAGGCGGGCAAACTGACAAAAAGGCTTTGATCGCGGTAAAGGCCTCAGCGGGGCAGAGGTCTATAAATGTGTTGTAAATCAATGTCTTAATGTATTATGAAGGCTTTAAGCCATCTTTATATCAACTTTGGTGTTCATTTTGATACAGTAGCCTAAAAAGAACAGAACCATGAGTGGAATTTATTTGGTGTCGATGATTTTTGTGGTGATCAGTATGTTGGTGTCCATGCGCCTCAAGGGCAAATTCTCTGCCTACAGCCGGGTGCCCCTGGCCAGTGGCCTCAGTGGCCGCGAGATTGCGGAGCTTATGCTTCGGCAAAATGGGATCTACGATGTAAAAGTGATTTCGGTAGAGGGCCAGCTCACAGATCATTACAACCCGCTCGACAAGACGGTGAACCTCAGCCATGATGTATACAACGGCCGTTCCGTTGCGGCTGCCGCCGTGGCGGCCCACGAATGTGGCCATGCCGTGCAGCATGCCACCGCCTACCATTGGCTGCAGATGCGCAGCAAATTGGTGCCCATTGTGCAGGTGAGCAGCAGCATTGTACAGTGGGTGTTGCTGGCCGGCATCCTGCTGATCAGCGTTTTTCCGCAGCTGCTGCTGGTGGGTATTGGCCTGTTTGCCCTCACCACGCTGTTCTCGGTAATTACCCTGCCGGTGGAGTTTGATGCCAGCAAGCGTGCATTGGTTTGGCTCAACAGCACGGGCATGACCCGGGGCGAGGAGCACGATCAGGCCAAAGATGCCCTGCATTGGGCGGCCATGACCTATGTGGTGGCGGCCGTGGCGGCTGTGGCCACCCTGGTGCAATACATCTTCATTTTCCTGGGCAACCAAGAGCGTGAATGATAAGCGTCAGTTATCGAATTCGAAATTTACAAATGTTAAAAAATGACTCCCCCGCCTTCCCGGCGGGGGATTTTTTATTTTTTGGCCTCCGGGAGGCTCATAACCATTGATTATATACAAGTAGTTGGCAATCAAGTTGTTGTGATTTTGCTTGCACGCATTAAATGTGTGCTTAATGTGATATGGTCATCTCATTGAACATCCTTCGCGTTTTTTTTGTTAATTTATTTTAACGCCTATATTTGGCATCTAAACTAACAACCTTATGAGAAAACCGGTACTTGTATTGGCTGGGTTTCTGCTGCTGTTTATGCAGATAGCCCTGGCCCAGAACGTGAACGTTTCCGGGACTGTGCTCGACGAAAAGGGGAATCCCATCGTAGGAGCCACCGTTCAGGAGCGTAAGACCAAGAAGGGAACCAGCACCGACGAAAA
>JALOMZ010000106.1 GCA_025455205.1 Chitinophagaceae bacterium
AACATGGCGAAAATACCGGGCGACACAAAGCCGGTATATTCCTGGATGTACTGGAATCCCTGCTTGCCTTCACCCATCAGGGTATCGCCCAAGCCCAGGGTCAGAAGAATGCCGATAGCAGTGGAAACAACGATGGCCATTTTACCCATGCCAACCAGCTTGGTTTCAGATGCTTCTTTGTTGAAGACCTTCTTATAAATGTCCAGGGTAAAAATGGTGCTGATGCTGTTCACTTTTGCTGCCAGTGAGGCTACTACGGTAGCAGCAAAGGCAGCAATGGTCACCCCTTTCACGCCGTCGGGAAGAAGGGTAAGCAGCGCGGGATAAGCCTTGTTGCTTTCGGCAATGGTTTCCCCTGCGGCATTGGTGGAGCTGATCAACGATGGGTCGATCATGTTATGCGTATGCAGGTAGTACATAGCAATGCCCGGAATAACAATAATCACCGGCATCAGCATCTTCAGGAAAGCGGCAAACAGGATACCCTTGCGTGCCACCGGCAGGCTTGCCCCCAATGCCCTTTGCGTGATGTATTGATTACAGCCCCAATAGTTCAGGTTGGCAATCCACATACCTCCCAGCAGCACACTCATGCCCGGCAGGTCTATGTAGTTTGGATTGTCCTTTTTGAAGATCATATGGAAATGATCGGACGCTTCGGACTTTAAAATCCTGAAGCCGGCAACCATACCTTCTGATCCGCCAATCATGTTCAATGAAATATACAGGCCTATGAAGCCGCTGAGCACCAGGAAGAACACCTGGATGGCAGAAGTGTAACCCACCACCTCCATGCCCCCCAGGGCAATGAATATGGAGAAAATCGCCAACAGGAACACGCATACGGTGAAGTCGAGTCCGCTGATGCCGGAAATGGCCACAGCACCCAGGTACAAAATGGACAAAAGATTGACCACGATATACAGAAGCAACCAGAAAACCGCCATGATGATGGCCACCTTCGAGTTGTACCGCTGGTTCAGGAATTGCGGCATCGTAAATATCCTGTTCTTAAGGTAAACAGGCATAAAGAACACGGCCACTATAATCAGCGTGAGCGCGGCCATCCACTCGTAACTGGATATGGCCAAACCCAGCTGGAATCCGGAACCGCTCATGCCTGTCATTTGTTCGGCCGATATATTGGAGGCTATCAGCGACGCCCCGATGGCCCACCAGGAAAGCGATCCTTCTGCAATGAAGAAGTCGGCAGAACTCGCTTCCTTTTGCTTTTTACGTTTGTAAATCCAATAGCCGTAAAAAGACACTACCACAAAGTAGGCGATCAGAATAAGCCAGTCAATCCGAACCATAGAAAATGTTTAAAGTGTTTCTCAATCAGTGGTGTTTTTTGCCAGATTCTTTTGCCAGTTCCAGGCACTGGTAACCATGTCCTGCAGGCCCAGCGTTGCCTGCCAATGCAGCTCCTGAGCAGCTTTGGTGGCATCTGCATACAGGGCAGGCACATCGCCCGCACGCCGGGGCCCCACGTGGTAGTTCAGCGATACCCCATTGCATTGTTCAAACGCATGCACCATTTCCTTCACGGAAATGGCATTGCCCGTGCCCACGTTGTATATATCCAGATGACCGTTGCCGGCCTGCTGCAGCAACTTATCGCAGCTCTTTACATGGGCCACGGCCAGGTCTACCACATGGATATAGTCGCGCAGACAGGTGCCATCGGGCGTATCATAGTCATCCCCATACACCATCAGCTGTTCGCGGATGCCAGCCGCTGTTTGGGTTATGAAGGGCATCAGGTTGTTGGGCACACCAATGGGCAGCTCGCCGATGAGTCCGGAAGAATGCGCGCCCACAGGATTGAAATAGCGCAGCACAATGGCGTTGACTATTCCTGCCTGTGCCATTTTTTCCAGGATCTCCTCGCCCATCTGCTTGGTGCTGCCATAGGCCGACAAAGCTTTCTTGAATGGCGCATCCTCCGTAATGGGCAGCACGTCGGCCATACCATATACCGTGGCAGAAGAAGAGAATACCAGGCGGCTTACATGGTGCGCCTGCATGCACTGCAGCAGGTGAATCAGGGAAAGCAGGTTGTTCCGGAAATATTTCAGTGGTTCCTTCACCGATTCACCCACGGCTTTGAAGGCGGCAAAATGAATGACAGCAGCAATGCCAGGCTCCTGCCGGAACACCTGGTCCAGCAAGGCTTCGTCTTGCATATTCACGCGATGGAATGATGGCCTGCGGCCGGTGATCTGCTCAATACGATCCAGCATGAACAGCTGCGAATTGCTCAGGTCATCTACAATTACCACTTCATAGCCTGCCTGCATCAATTCCACCACGGTATGCGAGCCAATGAAGCCCAGGCCTCCGGTCACCAGAATTTTTCCGTCAGGCATTGGTCAGCGTTTTTTGTTTGTAATGAACCAGGCTTTGTGCCCTGAGCTTTTCAGCGGCCGCTTCCGGAGTGATGTCCCGCTGCGGGTTGGCGAGCATTTCATACCCTACCATAAACTTCTTAACGGTAGCGCTGCGCAACAGGGGCGGGTAGAAATGCATATGCCAGTGCCATTCCGGGCTATCGCCATTATTTACGGGTGCCTGGTGCATGCCGGCCGAATACGGAAACGAAACATGGAACAGGTTGTCGTACAGCGTGGTCAGCTGCTTCAGTATTGTGGCAAGGGCAAGGCGTTCAGCCTCTGTGAATTGAGTAATATACTGCACATGACGCTTGCTCACCAGCAGTATCTCATAAGGCCAAACCGCCCAGAAAGGTACCAGGGCCGCAAAGTGTTCATTCTCCAGCACCACCCGCACCTGCTTCTTTAATTCCAGTTCCAGGTAGGCACTCAGCAGGCTGCTGCCATATTGCTGGAAATATTTCTTTTGCTGCACCGACTCCTTCACCAGTTCCACCGGAACAGAGGTTGATGCCCAAATCTGTCCATGGGGATGCGGGTTGCTGCACCCCATGATTTCGCCCTTGTTCTCGAATATCTGTATATAGCGAATGCCGGGATGCGAAGCCAGCTCAACAAACTCCCGCTGCCAGAGGTCAACTACCGCTGCTATTTCACCCACCTCCATTTCGGGAAGCGTGAGGTCGTGCCGCGGCGAAAAGCATATCACTTTGCAGATGCCGTTTTCAGCCCTGGCCACGAGTAAGCCGGCTTCTTCATAATCTCCCTCCGGCCCATCGGCCAGCAGGGCAGAAAAATCGTTGACGAATGTAAAAGGCTTGGTGTAATTCGGATTCACACTGCCATCGGCCCGCTGATTGCCGGGGCACAGGTAGCAATGCTGATCGTATGCTGGACGGTTGTCGGCCGGCAGGTCCTCCACCTTGCCCTGCCAGGGTCGCTTCATACGGTGGGGCGACACCAATACCCATTCTCCCGTAAGGAGGTTCAGCCTGCGATGTGAATATTGAGTAAGATCAAACATAATCAGGAAATTATTTCGGTTCCGTTATCAATAGAGGCAACGTAGTATGTCAGGGGCAGGTCCATGGCCGCTTCATAAGCGGGCGCCAACGTGCTTACCAGGTCATCTATGGCTTCTTCCCGCACCAGGTTTATGGTGCAGCCGCCAAAGCCGCCTCCCATCATGCGGGCGCCCAGCACCGCTTCATGTCGCCGTACCTGGTTCACCAGCCAATCCAGTTCCTTGCAGCTCACGGAATACATCTTGCTGAGGCCTTCGTGGGTTTCGAACATCAGCCTGCCCAGTTTATGCACATCGCCATGCTTCAGCGCATCGCAGGCATCCAGCAGGCGCATTATTTCCTGCACCACATAGCGGCTGCGCTGGTCAGCCATCGGGTTCACCGGCTGCACATAAGCGTCCAGCATAGCTTCGGTGGCAAATCGCAATGAGGTGACCTCCGGATGGTGCTGCCGGATCAGCTGCACCGCGGCTTCGCATTCCTGACGGCGCAGGTTGTATTCAGAACCAGCCAGCGAGTGCTTCACATTGGTATTCAGCAGAAGCACCTTGTAACCGTCCAGTTTCAGCGGGATGTACTCGTAGTCGAGTGAGCGGCAGTCTATCTTGATCAGCTGATCCTTCTTCCCCATCATGGAAGCAAACTGGTCCATGATGCCGCATTTCACACCGGCAAACTCATGCTCCGCCATTTGTGCCATTTTGACCATGGTCAGCCTGTTGAGGCCGGTGCCCAGCAGGTGGTTCAGCGCAAACACGGTGGCGCACTCTACAGCCGCAGATGAGGAAAGGCCGGCACCGATGGGTACATCGCTCGACAACACGGCGTTGAAGCCCCGGAGCGGCAAGCCACTGCTCCTGAATTGCGCAGCTGCACCCAGGATATAGTTGGGCCAGTTGATGGAATCGCAGGGCGCCAATTCACGCAGGCTGGTGGTGTACTGCTCCTGAAGGTCTGCTGCTACCAGGTGAATTTCGTCATCATCACGCAACGAAACTGCAAGATAGGCTGCCTTGTCAATGGCAGCAGGCAGCACAAAGCCTTCATTGTAGTCGGTATGCTCTCCAATGATGTTGATGCGGCCCGGAGAACGCACCAGCAGCGGTTCTTGTTGAAATCTTTCTCCAAAAATGGATCGGACTTTTTCGGCTGGATTAGTCATATGTTCACATTTTGGTTTGCAGCATTTTGCTGCGTGTTTTAAGCGTTGTCATTTTATGCTCCATGGTCGCACCAATCAGAATATCCGGTTCAGCAGAGTATACTATTGGGCCGCTGTTTCATTCTTTTTCTTCTTCAAATCTTTTGGCTCTTTGGCCCGCACCGGCCGGTTGTTCATCAGGTCCTCATAGATCATTCTGGTCACCTTATTCCAGTCTTCAGGCTCTTTCCAAGCCGGGCGTTGCAGCAGTTTCTCCCAATCCTGGAGTTTTCCGGAAAGTGCATTAAACCGTTTTACCTCACCTTTGGAAATATCCTGCTGTTCTCCCTGGTCATTCTGCAGGTTATAGAGTACAGCCTGGCCATCCTGCAGGCGCAGCACTTTGTACTCACCCACCCTGGCGGCGGCCATGCCATCTTTACGCCAGTACAATTCATCATGTACATGCAACGTGTAGTTGCCGGATTTGAGGTAAGGCAGCAGGTCCTTCCCATCAGTAGGATACCTGTTACCGGCAGTTCCCGCGGCCTGCAAGGCTGTTGGAAAAATATCGAGGGAGGAAGCGATGCCTGTGTATGTCTTACCAGCATTTACATGCCCTGGCCAGGAAACAATGAGGGGCGTTCTGATCCCCCCTTCAAATTCATTGCCCTTCCAGCCCTTCCATGGAGCCGGCGAAGAGCCATTGTTGTGGGCACCGCCGTTGTCGCTTGTGAAGAAGATGAGCGTATTCTCCAACAGTCCATCCTTTTTCAGCTTGGCCAGCACATTGCCAATGGCTTTATCCATGGAATACATCATGGCGGCATATACCGGGCGCTGGGTTTTGCCCTGGAACATGTTCAGCACTTCGGGCTTTGCCTCCATGGGGGTATGCGGTGCATTGAAAGCCAGGTACAGGAAGAAGGGTTGCCCCTTTGAATCATCAATATACCGCACGGCCTGCTCGCCAAGCACATCAGTTAGATATCCATCAAAAGTAACGGTCTCATAGTTATGCAGTATGGCGCGAAGATCGCCCGGCTGGTCTTCGGTTTTACTGGGAAAATAGCTGCGTCCGCCTGCAATGAAGCCCCAGAATTCGTCGAAGCCGTTCCGGAGCGGGTGCTGGTGCGGAAAATCTCCCAGGTGCCATTTGCCTACAATACCGGTGCGATACCCCTGCTGCCTGAGCGCTTCGGCCAGGGTTACCTGTGCCGTATCGAATGCCGTGGGCTGCTCTGGTTCCAGGTTGCATTCGTGACCAAAACGCTGCTGGTACCTGCCCGTGAGCAGGCCCGCGCGGGATGGACTGCACACCGAGGCGGATACATAGTGTTGGTTGAACAATACCCCGCCTTTAGCCAATTGATCTAGGCTAGGGGTCAGCATATCCTGGCTACCCATGAATCCGAAATCGGCATACCCTGCATCATCGGCCAGTATTACGATGATATTGGGCCTGGCTGCATCGGGCACAGGCTGGCCTGCTGTACACAGCGACAACAACAGCAGGACCACTGCCCATGTCCCTTTTTGTATGCTTCTATGCTGCCCCATAATGCATTTACTTATCAAATAGTGGTTTGGTTTCAAAATGAATCCATGCGTTCTGTTATCAGGGCTGCTTGCCATGTCCATAATTCTCATTGCGCACCGGTGCTGCCGCTTTCGTTTTCCGCAGCCAGTCCATCAGTTCCGTCTGCAGCCGCTTTGCCAGTTCCGGTTGTGCCGCAACCTGGTTATGCTGTTCGCCTACATCATGCACTATGTCAAACAATTCAATGTCACCTTCTTCGTAATAGTAGATCAATTTCCATTGTCCCCGGCGGATGGCTGCTCCGGGCCTGCCGCCCTGGTTGCTGTAGTGCGGGTAATGCCAGAACAGGGTTCTGTTGAAATGGGAAACCGTATCTCCCAGCAGCCCGAAAATATCAGTACCGTCCAGGGAAGCATCCTTTCTGTAGCCGGGATTTGCCAGTGACGCAACGGTGGGAAAGATATCGGCTACTGTAACGGGCAGTGCCGGGTTCAGGAGTTGGGGAGTCTTTCCTTTCATATACATGATGAATGGCACGCGGATGCCTCCTTCGTACAGCCAGCCCTTGCCGGCACGCAAAGGCCCGTTGGCGGTAGGACTGCCTTCAGCCGTACTCAG
>JALOMZ010000107.1 GCA_025455205.1 Chitinophagaceae bacterium
CCCTCTATTATGGTCCTAACGACTACAAAACGCTGAAGGGCTACGACAATGGCATGCATAATATCGTAGACCTGGGCAGTGGCATGTTCGCCTTTGTGAAATGGATCAACCGCTGGCTCATCCTGCCCGTGTTTGAGTTTCTGGGCAACCTCATGGGCGGTACCGGCGGCTGGACCATCCTGCTGCTTACCATCTTCATCCGCCTGCTCATAGCCCCGCTCACCTACAGCAGCTACCTCAGTGGCGCCAAGATGAAGGCCCTCCGCCCCGAGATCGATGCCATGAAAGCCCGCCTGGGCAACGACCAGCAGGCCATGAGCATGGAGCAGATGAAGCTCTTCCGCGAAGCCGGGGTTAATCCGCTGGGTGGTTGTGTGCCTGCGCTGCTGCAGATCCCCATCTTCTTTGCCCTGTACAGCTTCTTCAACAGCGTGATTGAGCTGCGGGGCGTGCCCTTCCTCTGGGCCACCGACCTCAGCAGCTATGACTCCATCTACAATTTCGGGTTTGAGATCCCCTTCTACGGCGGCCACATCAGCCTGTTCACCGTTACGGCATGCGTTACCAGCCTGCTGATTTCCGTATACAGCATGGCCAGCACCCCCGATACCGGCAACCCCGTGATGAAGTACATGCCCTACATCTTCCCGGTGATGATGCTTTTCATCTTCAACAAGCTGCCTTCGGCCCTTACCTGGTATTACACCGTGTCGAACGTGATCACCCTGGCCCTGCAGTTTGTGATCCAGAACTACATCATTGACCACGACAAGATTCTGGCACAGATATCTGAGAACAAATCCAAGCCGAAGAAGAAGACCAAATGGCAGGAGCGCCTGGAGCAGATGCAGGAGGCGCAGAAGAAGATGGATGAAAGGAAGAATAAAGGCAAATAACTGACAATCAATATAGTTACTGAAGCCCGCTGTCCGCCCCGCCGGCAGCGGGCTTTGTTTTGGCCCCTGTTAAAGTGTACGCCTGCCGGTGGAATTTCCCTAATTTGCTATCTTATTAAAGCAACCTGTGGCACAGGATCAGCACGGCATGTGCACCATGGCCTGGGGGCAGGTTCAAGCGCAACCACAACATGAAAACATGGATCACCGGCATGGTATGCCTGCTGTTGTCGGCAGCAGTATACAGCCAGAAAATAATGACGGAAGGCACCGTGCAGTATAAGATCACCGTGCTGGAAAAGGGCAACAATCCCGCCATAGCCGATGCTTTTGCGGGCGCCGAACAGGTGCTGCAGGTGAAGGGCTACAAGGCCCGCCTGGATTTCCGCAGCCCCCTGCGTACCCAAACGCAGGTGTATGATGCGCAGGCCAAGGATGGCTTTGTATTGCGGCAGGCAGGCAGTGAGAAATACCTCATCACCCTGGATGCCAGCCAATGGAAGCAATTCCACAAGCGCTTTTATGGCATGCAGTTTACCCTGGGCAGCGAGCAGAAGGAGGTAGCCGGCTATTCCACCCGGAAGGCGGAGGGCAAGGCGCCCGATGGGAGCGAGATTACGGCCTATTATGCCACCGGACTCAGTCTGCTGGCAAAGGGGTATGATCCGGCCTTTGAAGGCCTGCCGGGCCTGCCCCTGGAAATTGAGGTGAGAAGCGGCGGCGTGGTGCTGCGGTATGAGGCGTCGGAGGTAAAAATGACCATGGTGAGCTCCGGCACCTTCGAGATGCCCAAATCGGGATACAAAGTCCTGGAATTCAAGCAATAAAAAAAGACCGGGGTTCCGGTCTTTTCTAGTATTTCGGCGCTTCTGGCGTCTTGAACTTCGACACCTTGTGCTTGTAAGGCATGATAAAGATGGTGTTACCCTTCTGATAAGTGATGATGGAACTCAGGGTAGTTTGCTGCGCAGAACGCTGCAGTTGGTTAAAACTGCCCTTGTACAGCACACCTGGCTGGTACATGAACTGGTTCTGGAAGCTGCTGCGGCTCTGGAAACCATCAAACTTCAGCACGTATCCCTTCTTATCCTTGCTGCCGCCCTTGGCACCAAAGATCTCCACCTGGCTGAAAAGCACGCAGGCCAGCACCGTAAGTGCGGCGGCTTTCAACAGGCTCTTTTTATGGGATATACGAAACATGGCTGCAAAGATGTGTAAAAGTTATGGTATTGCCAATTAACAGAACGCGCGAAGGTCAAAATTGTTGTGAGAAAGTGGATAAAAGCTTTATTAGCGTGGTAAGTGGTGAGCACGGGTCATTGTAGCTTTAGAAAACTTACTGATTCAGCTATGGGGAACTATTCAAGCCGTCGCGAAAGGGAGGAAATGCAGGAATTGCTGAAGGCCTATCAGAACCTGAAGGCCGGACGAGCCGCCTCCTTCCTGGAAGAAGAGGATTTTGAGCGGATCATTGACTATTACGATGACCAGGAAGATGTTCCCGCAGCCCTGGAGGCCGCCGTGATTGGCCTGGAACATTTCCCCTTTGCTGCCCAACTGATGTACCGCAAGGCCGATTTTCTCATTGCGCAGCAGCAGTACCAGGATGCCCTGGAGGTGCTGGATGCCGCCGCCCTCTACGACCAAACGGATATTTCCCTTCCCATCCTGCGTACCGATGCTTACCTGGCCCTGGAGGAACCCGAAAAGGCGGCCCGTGTGCTGGAAGAAGCACTGGAGCAGTTTGAAGGGGAGGAGCGCATTGAGCTGCTGTTTGAGTTGGCCGATGTGTACGACGACTACGAAGATTTCCAGAAAGTGTTCGACTGTCTCCGGCTGATTCTGGAGGAAGATCCCAACAATGAGGAGGCCCTGTTGAAGATCTGCTTCTGGGCCGATTTCACCGGTCGCAGCGAGGAGAGCATCCGCCTGCACCAGTGGATCATTGATGAGCACCCCTTTAATGAACTGGCTTGGTTCAACCTGGCCACCGCGTACCAGGGGCTGAAACTCTATGAAAAGGCCATCGATGCCTACCAGTACGCCCTGGCCATAGACGAGAAGCTGGACATTGCCTACCGCAACATGGGCGATGCCTATATCCGCATCCGCAAGTTCAGGGAAGCCATAGAATGCCTGGAAAAGGTGCTGGAGCTGAGCCGCCCGGAGGATGTGATCTTTGAAGCCATCGGCCATTGCTACCACAAACTGGAGAATTTTCCCCAGGCGCGGTTTTATTATCGCAAGGCCAGCCATATCAATCCGGAAGACAGCCGGATCTATTACAAAATTGCTATCACCTATTATCGCGAAAGCAAGTTCGACAAGGCCATCCGCCAGCTGGAGCAGGCCATGAAGATCCATCGCAGCCAGCCAGACTTCAACCTGCTGATGGGCGACTGCTATTTTCAGCTCAACCAGCTGCGCGAAGCCGTGCAGTATTATGCCACAGTGGTGAAGCTCAAACCTCGCAACCTGCGCGGGCAGGAAGCCCTCATCAGCTGCCTGCTGCAGGGCGGATTCTACGATGAGGCCCACAGCCAGAGCCTGCAGGCTTTTGAGCTCACCAAACACAATGCCCTGTTTCTCTATACCGCCAGCGCTGCGCTGTTTGGGGCCGCCCAAACCAAGGAAGCACTGCTGCAGCTGGAACAGGCGCTATCCGTTTATCCCCAGGGCTTCAAGAAAATGGTGGACCTGGTACCCGGACTGCTGCAGGTGCCTCGCGTGGTGGACCTGGCCAACCAGTACCTCAAAAAACGCAAGGGCAAATAGATTATGGGGTTTGTATCATAATTCCCTCGCCATCGCCCTCCGGGGCGGTGGTTTTTTTGCGCCATAAACCTTGATATATGTCATGGATACACAATTTCAAATTCGCTTAGGTTTGCAGCCGTTCTGAATTGAAATACCCCTTATATGAACTTTCCGTTAACCCAAATACCTGACCGGAACCAGAAACCCCGGACCAGCGGCCTCACCATGGTAATGGACAAAGGCCTGAGCATTGAGGAAGTGAAAAACTTCATGAGCGTAGCCTACCCGCATGTAGATGTGGTGAAGCTGGGCTTCGGCACCTCCTTTGTAACCCCCGACCTGCGCAAAAAGATCGAGACCTATAAGTCGTATAACATTCCCATCTATTTTGGTGGCACCCTGTTCGAAGCTTTCCTGATCCGCAACCAGTTTGATGACTATGTGGCTGTGCTGAAGGATTATGGCATTGACTGGATCGAAGTGTCAGATGGCAGCATCACCATTCCGCATGCCGAGAAATGCGGCTATATCGAAAAACTCACCAAATACGGCCTGGTGTTGAGCGAAGTGGGCAGCAAGGACGCCGCCCATATCATTCCGCCCTACAAATGGATCGAACTGATGCGGGCCGAACTCAGCGCCGGCAGCAGCTATGTGATTGCCGAAGCGCGCGAAGCCGGTAACGTGGGCATCTACCGCGGCAGCGGCGAAGTTCGGGAGGGCCTGGTGCAGGAGATCCTCACCCAGATCCCCGGCGAAAAGATCATCTGGGAAGCGCCCCAGAAAGCACAGCAGCTCTACTTCCTCGAACTGCTGGGCTGCAACGTGAACCTGGGTAATATCGCCCCCTCCGAAGTAATTCCCCTGGAAGCCATGCGTATTGGCCTGCGCGGCGATACCTTCTTCTTGTACCTCGACAAACAGGAAGCCTGATGCGCTTGTTCGGACTGATCGGTTACCCGTTGTCGCATTCCTTTTCGAGAGACTACTTCACCCGCAAATTTGAAGTAGAGCGGCGCGCCGACTGCAGGTACGAACTGTTTCCCATTGCCAGCATCACCAAACTGCCGGAGCTGCTGCAGCATCACCCCGACCTGGAAGGACTGAATGTTACCATTCCCTACAAGGAAGAGGTACTGGCTTATCTCGACGTGAAAGACGGCCTGCCGGAAAGCCTTCCCGCCTGCAACTGCATCCGCATTCGCAATGGAAGGCTGGAGGGTTTCAATACCGACTGGATTGGCTTTGAGCACAGCCTGAAGCCGCTGCTGCAGCCGCATCACAAGAAGGCCCTGGTGCTGGGCAATGGCGGTGCCTCCAAGGCGGTGATCTATGTACTGCAGAGGCTGGGCATTTCGTATGAAGTGGTAAGCCGCAAACTGCATGATGGCTCCACCCTCACTTATGAGCAGTTGAATTTTGCGGTGGTGCGCAGCCATCCCCTCATCATCAACACCACGCCGCTGGGCACCTATCCCAACGTGCAGGAGTGCCCGCCCATACCGTACGATGCCCTCACCGATCAGCACCTCCTGTACGACCTGGTATACAACCCCGAACTGACCAAGTTCATGCAGCAGGGGCAGATACGGGGCGCCACGGTGAGGAATGGCTACGACATGCTGGTGGGACAGGCTGAAGCAGCCTGGCGCATCTGGAACGAGGGGCGGATGCATTAAGCGTTGCCCGACAATCTTGCCAATGCACCGGCCGGTATGTTCACCGGCTTTTTTTGTTGGTAGTCGAAGCAGATCATGCCCGTTTTGGCCAGTCCGGCAAGCTTGGCCACGCCTTCTCTTTCCATGGTCATCCTGTAAACCAGGTCGAAGCCGATGGCGCTGAAACCATGGGCGGCCACTTCTATCAACACTGTGTCGCCGTAGTGCAGTTCGGCCTTGTATTCCATGGCGGCATCTGCCATAATGAGGCCGGCACCATCCAGGTTCAGTTCGGAAAAGCCCAGGCTTTGCAGAAACTGCATGCGGGCCTCGTGCACCAGGCTCAGGAAGGCATCGTTGCCCACATGGTTGCCGTAGTTGAGGTCGGTGATGCGTATGGCGATGCGGGTACTGAAGGTGTAGGCGGCAGGTTGTTCAATCCTGATGCGTTGCATGGTCATCGTTTTTGGCGGGCCAGGAAGTCGAAGAGTTTGGCCACGGCTTTGGCCCTGTGGCTGTATTGGTTTTTTTCTGCCAGGGTCATTTCGGCAAAGCTTCGGGTATCGCCTGCCGGCACAAATACCGGGTCGTAACCAAAGCCGCCGTCGCCGCGGGCAGCGTCCGTGATATGGCCGGGGCAGATGCCTTCAAAAAGATGTTCTTCTCCATTGAAGCGCAGGGAGATGACGGTGCGGAAGCGGGCATTGCGGTCCTGCTGTCCTGCCATGTTGCGCAGCAGCAGCTGTACATTGTCGGCAAAGGAGGCTTGATCGCCGGCATAGCGGGCGCTTCGCACGCCGGGGGCGCCGTTCAGGGCTTCCACTTCCAGGCCCGTGTCTTCACTGAAGCAGTTGGTGCCGGTCATGGCCAGTATCACGCCCGATTTCTCACTGGCGTTGGCTTCCAGGGTATCATGTGGTTCGGGTATGTCCACATGGATGCCGGCCTGCCGCAGGCTGAGCACTTCAAAGCCGGCGGGAATGGCCTGCTGTATTTCGGCCACCTTGTGGGCATTGTTGGTGGCAAAGATGAGTTGCATGGCGGGTAGGTGCACAACAGATTACATGTTGGCGGACAAAGCTAGCCAGCGCTGCAGAATAATGCCCCAAAAAATCTGGCGGCCGGGATAAAATGTTCAGCATGGATGGGGCTGCAAATATTATTCACCATGGATCGGCCAGGGCCAGATACCATCGCCCAATGGGGACAACATAGCGGGGTTGCTATGGCTGGCTTTCCGGGGCGGAGCCGGGGAGGAAAGGTGGCTGATCAAGATCAATCCAAAACCATAACGCCATTAACCTGTTCAAAACAGGGTGGTATGGCAGGGTGGATTTTTACATCGTGCTATAAAGATAAAAAGCTGCTCCATGAGACTGCATCAATAACATGGATGACACCGTTGGTGGCCTTCAGGTCTGTGGCTACAACCGTAGCTTGATTACCGGCAGCATCTGTCAGCACCACTTTTCCGTTGCTTACAGCAGCGGTTAAGGCAGCGCCCTGAACGGTGGTAACCGTGGCTTTGCCACCACCGGCTTCAATGGCTTTCAGCACATCTGCGGCCAACAGGTTGCCTGCCACCACATGGTAGGTAAGCACTGCGGTGAGTGTGGCCTTGTTCTCGGGCTTCAGCAGGCTTTCCACTGTGCCGGCGGGCAATTTGGCAAATGCACTGTTTACCGGTGCAAACACGGTAAAGGGACCCTTGCCCTGCAGGGTTTCCACCAGTCCGGCGGCTTTTACGGCAGCCACCAGGGTAGAATGGTCCTTGGAGCCAACGGCCACGTCCACAATAGTCTGGGCATTGGCCACATTTTGCAGGAGTACGAAGCCCATGATGGCAACAGCACTTTTAAAGATTTTTTTCATAGGGTGATTTTTAATAAGGGTATTAACGCCGCAGCAGACAGGAAGGTTCCGGGCCAGCATTAGTGTTTACAAAACATTAATAATATCGCCGGTCTTGTTTAAGCTTTCTGCATAAATGAGCAGCTAAGCTCCACGAAAACGAAGGCATGCTGCCAGAGAGGCGCGGGCATCAGGATGCGATGCTGCTCATGCATCCGGCGAATGAATAATTATGAGGATAGGGTATTGTTCCGGATGGATACACACCGGCTGGAAATAGATGACAGACCTGCTTGTTGAACGACATTGGCCGGTCAGCCGGTTACCCGAATATCTTCTTCAGCGCCATCCACAGCTGTTTCTTCAGCTCCACCTGTTGGGCGCTGGCGCCGTTGAGTTCGGCCAGCGAAGGGGCATAGAGGAAAGTGCAGCCATCCCAGGGCTGTACCTGGAAATGCGGGAAGCGCATGGGCACGCCAATGCTGGCGGGTTCCACGCCAAAATAGATGGCCACTTTGGCGGGCAGCTGGGCCTTTAGGTCGGGGTAGCTCACCTGCTTGCCGCGGGTGTTGAGGATGGCAATATGCTCCATGCTCAGGCCCACGGCGCTGATCACTTTGGTGAGAAAGGCCAGGGCATCGTCGTTGCAGTGCACGGCCTGTGCATCGTGCAGCACCACCAGCACCTGGCGGCTGAACTTGCCCAGTACGGGGTAGGGCGGTCCGGCCAGGGGAGATTCGGGTAGGGCAGATTCGGCCAGGGACGCAGGGGGTGCCTCGGGAGCAGGGGCCGGCGGGGCCGGTACCACAGGTTTGGCAGGCGCAACGGGGGGCTCAGCGGGCAGGGGGGCTGCTTCCTCGCGCAGGGGAGCAGGCGCAGCCTTGGGACCGGGAGAAGCCGGAGCCGCCTGAACTGTGTCTACAATGACCAAATGCTGGCGGAACATATCAGCCAGTGCTATGCCGGGGAGCCTGAGCTCCTGAAATTCATTCTTTGACGCACTCATGACCTGGGGTGGCGGGCTTTTTCGTTTCTTTGCGGCAACCAAACGAATACTGAGATAATGATTGCAGCCACAGACCTGAAGATCACCAAAACCAGCCGCAGCAAACTTAGCGATGTGCAGCTGGAAAACATTCCTTTTGGCAGGGTATTTACCGACCATATGCTCATAGCCGAATACGAAAACGGCGAATGGAAGCATGCGGAGATCAAACCCTACCAGCCTCTCCAGGTAGACCCCAGCAATGCGGCCTGGCACTACGGGCAGGCCATTTTTGAAGGTATTAAAGCCTACCCCATGCCTGGCGGTGAAGTGGCCATCTTCCGTCCGCACGACAATTTCAAGCGCTTTAATATCTCAGCTCACCGCATGCAAATGCCTGCCGTGCCCGAAGAGATCTTCGTGGAGGGCATGCGCCAACTGATAGCCCTCGACAAGGAATGGGTACCCCATTTCCCCAACCACGCCCTTTATATCCGGCCCTTCATGATTGCCAGTGACAATGCCATTGGCGTTCGGCCCTC
>JALOMZ010000108.1 GCA_025455205.1 Chitinophagaceae bacterium
GTATGAACCTGAGAATTATAGTTGGCGCTTTTTTGTTGTGCGGGGTGCTGGTAATGCCTGCAATGGCACAAACTTCATTGCCCGATTTCTTCAGTGATGGTATGGTATTGCAGCAGCAAACCGACGCACCCATCTGGGGAATGGATAAGCCCTTTGCCAAAGTGAAAGTGAAAGCAAGTTGGGGCAAAAAGGCCAGTACTACGGCTGATGCCCGGGGCCGATGGAAACTGTCACTGCCCACGCCCGCTCCAGGCGGCCCTTACACGGTTACTATTGTTGCCGGCAATACCATCGAATTAAAAGATGTGTTGATTGGTGAAGTATGGTTGTGCAGTGGCCAATCGAATATGCAAATGCCTGTAAAAGGCAATGCGAATCAACCTGTGATAGGCAGTAATGAAGCCATCTTAAATTCTTCGAATCCAAAGATTCGTTTTTACAACACGGCAAGGGCTTACAGCCTGCAACCTCAATACAATGCCAAAGGTGAGTGGAAGGCGGCAAACCCCGACAATACCCCCCGCTTCAGTGCTACCGCTTATTTTTTTGCCAGAAAAATCAATTCGGTTTTAAATGTGCCCGTTGGTATCATTCATTCTTCGTGGGGTGCTTCCACCATCGAAAGCTGGATGGATAGTGTAACGCTTAGTGCATTTCCGCAGGTGACTATACCGGCACAATTGCCGGAGAAAAATCCTAACCAAACCCCCATGTTGTTGTACAATGGCATGATTCATCCTTACGTGGGCTATGGCATGAAAGGCGTATTGTGGTATCAGGGTGAATCTAACCGGGAGAATGCAAAAGATTATACAGCACTATTTACAGCCATGATTGGTGCCTGGCGGCAGCAATGGCAGCAGGGAGATTTTCCCTTCTATTTTGTACAAATAGCACCATTTGAGCCAGGCACAGTCAATGCAGCTTATCTGCGTCAGGCACAACTGCGCACCATGCAGCAAGTGAAAAACACAGGCATGGTGGTGACCCTCGATATTGGTGAAAAAAACATGATACATCCTGCGGAGAAGGAAACCGTAGGCGTAAGACTGGCGTATTGGGCACTGGCAAAGAATTATGGTATCAACAATATCGCTTTTTCGGGCCCGGTATTCAAAGAAATTGTCAATAAAGCGAACGGTAAACTTTTGCTGCAATTTGATTATGCCGAAAACGGATTGGCCAGCTTTGGCAAGCCTTTACAGGGTTTTGAAGTGGCGGGGGATGACGGACAGTTTTATCCTGCCAAGGCGCAGATTGTGGCAGACAAACCAGGACAATTGACTGTTTGGAGTGAGCAGGTACCCAACCCGGTACAGGTGCGGTATGCATTTACCAATTGGGCAGAGGCCAGTTTGTTCAACACGGCAGGACTCCCCGCTTCGTCCTTCACCACGTCGGATAGGTAATTTTGTTTCACATCCCTCACCCATCTATAACAGGAGGGCTGGATATGAATACAACTGCTTTAGTCCGGCAATGCAATAACCATTTTCGAAATGTTCTGGATATACATTTTCATCAAGCGTCAATACAGGGTTCATATTGGATTTAGCTGAAAACTAAAGGACATCAGGGCGCGCCAATATCTTTAAAGAACAGGGTTTTGCGGTGTGCCGGCTCCTTATGCGGGGTGTACTTTCCGGGTGCTGCGTACTGCGGCGAAATGGGAGGCGATTTTTTCTTCGGGAGCAGCCTTTGAGGCGTGATGCGGTTGTGATCCGGATGGTCGTCTTGGCATGAAGTTCAGCCATCAGGCATTGGTGTTCCCCCTTCATTTTATGGTGACCTGCGTCATCTATTGCTGCCTTGCTGCGGTGTAACTTACCAGTAGCCCGCGCAACCAATTGCGGGCTGTTGGTGTTTCTGCACATTCAAAACCCGGCAGACTTTCCGGCCTGCCACAAATTGGAACCTATGGCAACCGATACCATTACCCAGGCGCCTCCCCGGGAACGCCTGTACAAAACATCCAGGAAACTTAAACGCACCGTTCGAATAGCCTACCCTGCAGGCATGGGGCGCATGGTGTTGCATACGGAGCTCGACTGGGATAAGGGAATTGAAGCCGTCAGCGTAAGCGAAGACGGCAATATCTCCACTTTTGAGCTGGAAGCCGATCAGCCTTTCCTGTATTTCAAGCCCTGCCTGGTGGAAGAGGACGGCAGCGTGCACTGGAGCCAGGGTTCCAACAAACTCCTGCTGTTGGAGGAAAGTGATCAGCGCATAGTATATCCCTTCTTTTTCAGTCCGGAAAACGGCCGCTTTTCAGAGCTGATTGAATTTCCGTCCGCCATCCTGGACCGCCCGCATCAACTCCGGGTTTACCTGCCACCCGGATATGAAGAGAATACACTGGCCACTTATGCCGTTGCATTTATGCAGGATGGGCAGAACCTGTTCTTTCCGGAGGAGGCGTTCCTGGGGCAAACCTGGGAGGTAGACCAGACCAGCAAGACCCTCAGGGCCATGAGTCTGGTAGATGATTTCGTGATCATTGGTATACGCTCCGGCGACCGGATGAAGGAGTATACGGCCCCTGGCTATGAAGCTTATGCCCGGTCGCTGGCCGAGGAAATTGTGCCTGAGGCGCAAAGGAAACTTCGCATAGGCAACGACCGCCGACATCGTTCTGTGTGGGGATCTTCTCTGGGAGGTGTAGTCTCTTTTTACACCGTATGGCAATATCCTGAAGTGTTTGGGGTAGGAGTATGCATGTCCAGTACTTTTTCGCATAAGGACAACCTCATTGAGCGCGTACTTACTGAGCCGGTACCTGATGTGGGCTTCTACCTCGACAGCGGCTGGCCGGGCGATAATTACGAAGTGACTATGGCTATGGCTATGGCCCTGGTGTCAAGGGGCTTCCGGTACGGTCATAACCTGTTTCACCTCAGTTTCCCCAATGCCGTGCATGATGAGGCATCCTGGGGTATGCGGCTGCACTTGCCCATGCAGTTTATGAACGGTGCCGTGGCCCGCGCCGCCCGTATGA
This sequence comes from Chitinophagaceae bacterium, assembly GCA_025455205.1. Taxonomy (GTDB): domain Bacteria; phylum Bacteroidota; class Bacteroidia; order Chitinophagales; family Chitinophagaceae; genus Phnomibacter. Next base: position 2,996 of record JALOMZ010000108.1, read on the forward strand.
CTTCCGGCCGGGTGCTGGGTGAAAGCCCCTGGTCCTGAGCCGCGTTGAGGCAGACCACAGACTTCCGGATCCTGAAAGGTAGCATACCGGAGCCAGGCAGCGGCTACTGTTGCCTGGCCCTTTTTGTATCTGCCATCCGCTTAGCGGGCATCCTTCACTCTGATACCAGCATTTTGCCACTGAACCAAAGTTGTGCAGTCTCAGCCTGTGCTTTCCTGTAAATTTGGCCCCTGCAAGCAGCCCCTATGGATGTAAATGAATCCCTGATTGATCACCTCGCCCGCCTGGCCCGCCTGGAATTTGCCCCGGAGGAAAAAGCAGCCATGGTAAATGATATGGAAAAGATCATCGGCTTTGTAGAGAAGCTGAATGAACTGGATACCACCGGTGTAGACCCTGTGCGGTACATGGGCAGCCAGCCCGATGTATACCGGGAAGATCAGAGCGGCGGCATGGTTAGCCCTGCAGAAGCCCTGCAGTCGGCCCCCCACCACAACAACGATTTTTTCAAAGTGCCCAAAGTGATCCGCAAGGAAAATCAATAACACCCCCATGAAAGGTATCATCCACCTGGAAAATATCCGCAAGTCGTATTATATGGGTGCCCACTCGCTGGAAGTGCTCAAGGGCATCAACCTCGACATTTACAAGAATGAGTATGTGGCGCTGATGGGGCCTTCCGGTTCGGGCAAAAGCACCCTGATGAATATCCTGGGATGCCTCGACAGTCCCACCTCAGGCACCTATATCCTGAACGACCAGGATGTAAGCCAGATGGAAGATGCCGACCTGGCGCATATCCGCAACAAGGAGATCGGGTTTGTGTTCCAGCAGTTCAACCTGCTGCCCCGCCTGACTGCCGTGGATAATGTGGCCCTGCCCCTGGTGTATGCCGGCGTGGGCCGCAAACAGCGGCAGGAGATGGCCCTGGAAGTACTCCGGAAAGTAGGCCTGGCCGACCGCAGCCACCACAAACCCAATGAAATGAGCGGTGGCCAGATACAGCGCGTGGCAGTGGCCCGGGCCCTGGTGAACAACCCCTCCATCATCCTGGCAGACGAACCCACGGGCAACCTGGACACCCGCACCTCCCGCGAGATCATGGAATTATTCTCCTCCATCCAGGAGCAGGGGAATACCGTGGTACTTGTAACCCACGAAGAAGATATTGCGGCCTACGCCAAACGGGTGATCCGCCTGCGCGACGGTATGGTGGAAAGTGATATGGAGCGGGCCGCCAAAGCCACGGCCGGGGCCCATTGATCCCTCCGGATTATTTCAGATGAACTTTCAAGGGCGGTTGTTGTTACAATCGCTTTCCAGTTATATGGCATTCAAGATATATACGAAAACCGGCGACAAGGGTACCACTTCACTCATCGGGGGTACCAAAGTGAGCAAAGACCACGAACGTATTGAAAGTTATGGCACGGTAGATGAGCTTAATTCATATATAGGGCTGATAAGGGATTTGCTTTCTGATTCAGCCACCACAAGCCTCTTACAGGCCATTCAAGACCGGCTCTTTACCATTGGCTCCTCCCTGGCCTGCGATCCCGGCAAAGAGCCTGCCATGAGCATTCCAGACCTGCTGGAGTCTGATGTGCAGGTTTTGGAAGCGGAAATAGACCGCATGAATGATGTGTTGCCTCCCATGCGCAATTTTATCCTGCCCGGTGGCCATCCCACGGTGTCACATATTCATATTGCCCGATGCGTTTGCCGCAGGGCAGAGCGCGCCTGTGTGCATCTGCAATCTATGGGCGATGCTGTAGAGCCCCTGGTGATCATCTACCTGAACCGTCTGAGCGATTTTCTTTTTGTACTGTCACGATATGCAGCCCATCAGCTGGGAGCGCCAGAAATACCCTGGAAGCCCCGGGGCTGATACGGAGCCCTGCCGGAGGCGGGCTACAGTATTACACCATCCTTCATCATCAGCCTGCGGTCGCATTGTGCGGCCATTTCTTCGTTGTGGGTAACAATGAGGAAGGTTTGGCCCAGTTGCCCGCGCAGGTCAAAAAACAATTGGTGCAGTTCATGGGCATGCTGGCTGTCGAGATTACCGGTAGGTTCATCGGCGAATACGATGGAGGGCTTGTTGATGAGGGCGCGGCCCACAGCCACCCTTTGTTGCTCGCCGCCCGACAGCTGGCTGGGCTTATGGTCCAGCCGGTCCGATAATCCCAGCATGGTCAGCAGGGCGGTGGCTTCCTGTTCCACCTGTTTTCGGGGTCTGCCGGCGATCCAGCCGGGTATGCATACATTTTCCAGGGCCGAGAATTCGGGCAGCAGGTGGTGAAACTGGAATACAAAGCCCAGCCGTTGATTGCGGAAATGGGCCAGTGCCTTGCCTTTGAGCTGCTGCAGGGGAGTGCCCGCAATCTGGATCTGTCCGCTGTCGGCCTGGTCAAGCCCGCCCAAAATATGCAACAGGGTGCTCTTGCCGGCCCCGGATGCCCCCACAATGGCGGCTACCTCACCCGCCTGCAGGGTGAGCGATACGCCCTTCAATATGGGCAGGTCGCCATATTTTTTGTAAATACCAGAGGCTTGCAGGATGGGGGCATTTTCCATATCGGGCGTAAATGTAATGTTCTGCCGCCTATGATTTTGGTGGCAGCACCGTGGCGGGCGACCATATTAATAACAACATTTGGAAATTTCCCCGATACGGCTACATTTGCCAAAAATTTTTAGGAGGGTTGTCTTTATGTTTTGGACTTTGGAACTTGCCTCTCACCTGGAAGATGCGCCCTGGCCGGCCACAAAAGACGAACTGATCGATTACGCCATCAGGTCAGGTGCCCCTATTGAAGTGGTGGAGAACCTGCAGGAGCTTGAGGACGACGGTGAAATCTATGAAGGGCTGGAAGATATCTGGCCTGACTATCCCAGCCAGGATGACTTCTTCTTCAATGAAGACGAATACTGATTAATCTTTACTTCCAAACTATCTGTATTGAAGCCGCCCCTGATGGGGCGGTTTTTTTTGGACCTTATTTTTTGAAGCTGAGCTTGAAAATGATCAGCAGCAGGCTGAGCACACAAATGATGCCGTTGGCTGTGATCACCGGCCATAATTCCAGCGCTATGCCGTACACCAGCCAGACAATGGTGCTGGTAAAAACAATCAGCATCATGGTTATGCTCAGGTCGCCTGCACTGCGTGTTTTCCAGGTTTTGTATACCTGGGGAATGAAGGTGACAGAGGAGAGGAAAGAGCCGATATGGCCCGAGAGTTCTACCCAGTTCATAGTAAATGATTAAGTAAAGGAAATGCCGAATTCCAAATTCCAAAAACCGAATTCCAAAACCAGTCCGGGGTATCCAGCCTCCTTAGGATGCACTCGTATACGAGGTGGTGGTTCGGCCTCCGGTAGTGGGTTCCGGAAAAAACAAATTCCAAATTCCGGGTGGGCCAGGTCTGATGGGCTGCCCAGCAGCCGGAATTTGGAATTCGCGTATATGGATCGCGCAGGTAGTAGTTCTGCAGGATGTATTATTGTTTCTCCATCTGTTCCACCACGGCCTGCGTAACGCCGGTGAAGCTGAAGCCGCCGTCGTGGAAGAGGTTCTGCATGGTTACCATGCGGGTGAGGTCGCTGAACATGGCCACGCAGTAGCTGGCGCAGTCTTCGGCAGTGGCATTACCCAGGGGGCTCATTT
>JALOMZ010000109.1 GCA_025455205.1 Chitinophagaceae bacterium
GGAAGGCGTGATAAAGGCCGTGTTTGACAGCAAGGGCAGGCCGGGCATGAATCATAAGACCATTAGTGTAATGACCAATACCACCGGAACCACCAACCATACCCTGGAGTTCAACGTCAACGTAATAGGCGAGAAGGAAGGCCCCAAGGCAACAAACGAACAGGCAGAGAAATTCTAGCGGCGCCTGCGTTGTATCTGGTGGCGGGCAGCATGATCCCAAATCCGGGCAAGAAGCCCACCCTGCCAGCCAACTGCAGGAATCGTAATTTGTAACGTTTTAAATCAAATAGACACATACATGAATCAGTTTTTCATTTTGCTGGCCGCGCAGCCAGGTGGCAAGAGCAGCGGTTTTGAATTCATCTTCCTGGGATTGATGATCCTGGTGTTCTGGTTGTTCATGATCCGCCCGCAGGCCAAAAAAGCCAAGGAGCAGAAGAAGTTTGTAGAGAATATGCAGAAGGGCGACAAAATTGTAACCATTGCCGGTATCCATGGTGTGGTGCATAAGGTAAACGAGGATGGCACCCTCCAACTGGAGATCAGCCCCGGCAGCTACCTCAAGATTGAAAAGTCTGCCGTGAGCATGGAATGGACAGCCAATATCAACAAGGCCGCCGCGGCTCCCGCCAAATAGGTCCGTAAGTAGCCTTCACCGGAAGAAACCCTGCTGAAACCCCTTCCGCAGGGTTTTTTCCTGCAGGGCCGGCGGCTTTAACATAAGCCTGCCGTTATAGCCTGCGTGAATTCGTTTATTTGTACATGATCTTGAGCATCCGGATCCTGCTGTTCCTGCTGTTGCCGGGCGCCACTGTGGCGCTGGGGCAGGGCGCTCCTGTGCAGGATAGTACGCGCCGCCTGGAAATATTGCAGGCGGAGCGCTACAATTTTGAAAAGAAAGACTCTGTAACGAGCCTGCTGTCATTGGCGGGTAAAGTACGTTTACGCCAGCAGGGTACTTTGTTTTTTGCCGACAGTGCTGTGCTCAACCAGTACACCAATGTGGTGGAGGCCTTCGGCAATATCCATATCAACGATGGCGACAGCCTGCATACCTACAGCAAGTACCTGCGCTACCGCGGCAATGAAAAGCTGGCCTTCCTGCAAAACAATGTGCGCCTGGTGGACAACAAGGGATCTGTACTCACCACCAGCGAATTGCTGTATGATATGAACCTGGGTATTGCAGAATACCATGATGGGGGCAAAATCACCAACAAAAAGACGGTGCTCAACAGCCGCAACGCCAGGTATTATGATGCCACCAAAGATGTGGTGTTCACCCGCAACGTGACCCTTACCGATCCGGAGTACCATATGGCTACCGACTCGCTGCTGTACAATACCAGAACGGAGGTGACCACCTTTGTGGCACCCACCACCATCGTCAACGGCAAGCGAAAGATCTACACCAGCAATGGCTACTACGACATCAAGAATGGCAAGGCCATGTTTGGTAAGCGCCCCACTATCATAGACAGCACCTATTCTGTTGTGGCCGATGATATGGCCTTTGATGACAAGGAAGGACTGGGCCAGTTCAATGGCAATGTGGTGTATGTAGATACGGCCAACGGGGTAACCGTTCTCTCCAACAAACTATTTGCCAATAAGAAGACCTCCTCCTTTTTGGCCACCAATATGCCGCTGATGATGCTGAAGCAGGAAGGTGACTCCGTATTCATTGCCGCAGACACCCTGTTTTCAGGGCGCCTGTCCGATATGAAGAACCGCACCGTTCCCCTGCTCACCGATACCGCCGGCACCGGTTACCAGCCACCTGACCTCACCGGCAAAGACAGCAGCATGAACCGTTTCTTCGAAGCCTGGCATCATGTGCGCATCTTCTCCGATTCGGTGCAGGCCGTATGCGACAGTCTGTTTTATGCAGGTACCGATTCTGTGTTCCGCCTCTTTGATGAGCCCCTGGTGTGGGCATCCGACAGCCAGGTGTCGGCCGATACCATGTACCTGTTCACCAAAAACAAGAAGGCAGACCGCCTCTATGCCTATTTCAACGGGTTTATCATCAATAAAATTTCCGGGGCATTCAACCAGGTGCGGGGCAATACCCTCAACGCCCTGTTTGAGGAAGGCAATATCTCCTACGTTCGTGCCAAGGGCCGCGCAGAAAGCGTGTATTATGCACTCGACAACCAGGATCGTTTTGTGGGCATGAACCGCTCCAGCGCCGATGCCATTGACATGTTCTTCGAGAACAAGAAAGCCAACAGGGTGAAGTTTATCAACGATCTGAAAGGCGTTACCTATCCCATACGCCAGATACCGCCAGACGAAGACAAACTGAAGGGGTTCAACTGGCAGGAACAGAAGCGCCCGAAAGGGCCTTATGAATTACTGGGACGCTGACATCCCGCAGCCGCCTTTGCTTCCGATCCGATCTGTGCTGTCAGCCGCCTGTTTTTTCAGCGGATTCTTTTCTTTGCACCACATCTCCAAACTGTTTCCGTTATGCCGGTGTTCTTTCTTAAGCGACGTTTCTACCATTTCCTGCAGGAATTCATTCACGACAGCCGGGCCATAGGTATTTTGCTGCTGGTGTGCACTGTGGCGTCACTGGGCATTGCCAATTCGCCCTGGGGAACCGCCTTCACCGGTTTTTTTCACCATGAGATTCATTGGTTGCACAGCTTCCATTTGCCCCATTCTGCATTGCACTTCATCAACGATGGGTTGATGGCGGTGTTCTTCTTCCTGGTAGGAATGGAGATAAAGCGGGAACTGGTGGCCGGCGAGTTGTCAGACATACGGCAGGCCGTGCTGCCCGTGGCTGCCGCTGCCGGAGGCATGCTGGTGCCGGCCATGATCTACATGATCTTTAACAAGGGCACTATATATTCCGGTGGATGGGGCATTCCTACAGCCACTGATATTGCCTTCTCGCTGGGCGTGGCATCCATGCTCGGCAGCCGTTTTCCGGCCGGACTCAAGGTATTCCTCACTGCACTGGCCATTATAGACGACCTGGGTGCCATACTGGTCATTGCTTTTTTCTACGGCGGCTCCGTAAAAGGGTATTTTCTGCTGGCAGCCCTGGTGGTGGTGGGTTTGTTGTATTTCCTGAATGTGCGGAAAGTGCGCTTCGGGGTGCTGCAAATTGTCCTGGGTCTTGCGCTCTGGTACCTGGTGTTCAATTCCGGCCTGCATGCCACCATTGCCGGGGTGGTATTCGCCTTCATGGTGCCTGCTGAAAAACTGGAAGAATTTGAAATGAAGCTGCACAATCCGGTTAACTTCTTCATCCTCCCGGTATTTGCACTGGCCAATACGGCCATTGTGCTGAACGGTGGGGTGATAGGGGAGGTGACCGGCAGCCCCCTGGGGCTGGGCATCCTGGCTGCCCTGGTGCTGGGAAAGCCCATAGGCATTGTGCTGGCCTGCTGGCTGCTGGTACGTAACCGGATGGCCATCCTCCCGGCCGGCATCAATTGGCACCAGATGACCGGTGCAGGCATCCTGGCAGGCATTGGCTTCACCATGTCCATTTTCATTGCCGGCCTGGCCTTTCAGGACAGCCTCCTGCAGGATATCTCCAAAATAGCCGTGCTGGCAGCTGCCCTGCTGAGCATTGTGGGTGGCTGGGTATGGTTCAGCTTTCGTGCCGCCGACAACCCGGTGGATGAAGAAGAACTGCACGATTAGCAGGTCCATTTTCCGTATAAAACCTGCACCTTCCTGCTGCAATTGGGTAGCTTTTCTGCCGGAAATTGCCGTAAATATTTGCAATTCTATAACTATAGCTTATTTTTATGCGGTTTTATGCCGATTCTGACTGCTTGCCATGCTTAAACAGGAGCGACACGCATTTATATTACAGCAACTCAACGTCCATAACCGGGTGATGAGCAACGACCTCTGGCAGCGGCTGGGGGTTTCGGAAGATACCATACGCCGCGACCTGCAGGAACTGGCAGAAGAGGGCCAGCTCATCAAAGTGCATGGCGGGGCGCTTTCCACAGGATTCCACTTTACCCTTTCGCAAAACGAAGTATATTTTGAAGCTGAGAAGCGCATCATTGCGCAAAAAGCCGTTGACCTTATCAGCGACGGCATGTTCGTGTTGCTTTCTGGCGGCACCACCATACGTGAATTGGTGAAGGTGCTTCCCGCCGATCTGCGGGCCACTTTTGTAACGCCCAGCATTCCCATTGCCCTGCAACTGACAGATCACCCCAATTGCGAGTTGATTTTTGTGGGTAACCGTATCAACAAAAGCTCTCAGATGGCCGTAGGCGCTGAAGTGATCAAGCAATTAGGCAGCCTGCGGGCCGACCTGTGTTTTCTGGGTACAAACGCCATTGATGCAACTGCGGGCATTACGGAAAGCGCCTGGGAGATACTGGAGGTGAAGCGGGAAATGCTCCGGGTGTCGGACCATGCCGTTTCCATGGCCATCTCCGAAAAGCTGAACACCGCCCAGCCCCTGAAAGTATGTCCGCCCGAAATGGTGCATACGCTGGTTACTGAATTAGACCCGGCACACTCCAAGTTGGAACCCTACCGGTCTAAGGGCATGCGGGTGCTGTAACACATCCCCTGAGATCTGCCACCGAACCACGCATCCTTTGAAAAGAGAAACAGACCGTTAATAAAAATATAAAACAAGCAACCTTTTTTACTCCTGAATTGCCTTAATATCGTTTGCGGGATTTTGCGGGTTTGATGGCACCCGGCATTGCCACCCGAAACTCCCCCAACAGAACTGCTAAAGAAGACAAACCAACCAACATGAGAAAACTTCTGAACCGGATCGTGGCAGCATGCTTTTTGCTGACCTCGATGCTTGCCACCGCGCAAGAACGCAACATCAGTGGCAAGGTTACTGATGCTAAAGACGGCGCTGCCATGCAGGGCGTGACGGTGACCAATGCCAAAACCAACAAGCGGGCACAGACCGACGTCTCTGGTAATTTCACCATTGCCGCCAACACGGGCGATCCCATCCGCTTTACGTTTGTTGGCTATGCCACCCGCACGGTAAATGCCCCCGCCAGTGGTGCATTCAATGTGACCATGGCACAGGCAGAATCGGAACTCGACGATGTGGTGGTAACGGCCTTTGGCATCAAGCGTCAGAAGCGTGGTCTGGGCTATGCCACCCAGGAAGTGAAAGGCGCCGAAATTGCCGAAACCCAGCGCGAGAACTTCATCAACTCGCTGCAGGGCCGCGTAGCCGGTGCCACGGTGAACAGCACCAGCGGCGCACCGGGTGCTTCCTCGCAGATTGTACTGCGCGGTTTCAATTCGCTCACGGGCAACAACTCGCCCCTTTTCATTGTGGATGGCTTGCCAGTGAACAACGATGCCTTCCGCCAGGGACTGCTGGCCAGCGACCAGCCCAACCGGAACAATGACTACACCAACCGGGGCATCGACCTGAACCCCGACGATATTGAAAGCGTGACCATCCTGAAAGGTCCGGAAGCCACCGCCCTCTACGGTATTGAAGCCGGTAGCGGCGCTATTGTGATCACCACTAAGAAGGGGCGCTCCGGCAAACTGAAGGTGAACTACGATAACAGCTTCCGCGTGGAACACCTCTACCGCTACCCCGATGTGCAAACCACCTTCAGCACAGGAACCAATGGGGTGTATGACTCTACCATCAGAAGCCGTTTTGGCCCCCGGTGGCCGGAAGGCACCAAGATGTATGACAACCCGCGGGCCTTCTTCGACAATGGCTTCTCCCAGAAGCACAACGTGAACCTGGAAGGCGGCACCGCCAAGATGACCTATCGTGCCAACGCCACTTTCCAGGACCAGAAGGGTGTAGTTCCTACTACGCGCTTCACCCGTTTTGCCCCCCGCTTTACGCTGGTGAACAACTTCAGCAAGAAGTTCAGCATGACCAACTCATTGGCCTATACCCATACCCAGAACCGCAAGACTTTCCGGGGCGCCGGCGGCTTCATGACCAACCTGCTGCTGTGGCCCAACAACTTTGATGTGCGCGACTGGCAAGACCAATATGGCAACCGCCAGAAGATTGTGGACGATCCCGCTTTTGCCGAGGTGGACAACCCCTTCTGGGACGTAAACCGCAACCGAAATGAAGACGTGAACGACCGCTACTTTTACAACCTCACCCTGAACTACGACCCCCTGAAATGGCTGAATGTTACGGCCCGCGGCGGCGTAGACTATTACAACCAGTGGGGCCAGTACATGTACTCTCCGCAGTCTAACCCCTACTACTCCGTAGGTGGATTCATGGAATACTATAGCCTCACTTACCGCGGCCTCAGCGGCAACCTGATTGCCACGGCCAAAAACCAGATCGGCCAGTTCAAGACCACCGTGCGTGTAGGTACGGCTATTGACGAATTCAAACGGACATCCTGGAGCGAACGCTCGGAAGACATTGGCGACTATTTCGATTTCCAGCTGGCCACCAAGCCTGAGAAGCGCTTCAACAGCCGCCAGACAGGTCGCGACACGCTCCAGATCAAACGCCTTCAGGGCTTCTTTGGTGAAATCGGCGTGAGCTACAAGGATGTGGTATACCTCACCGCAACAGGCCGCAATGACTTTACCTCAACGCTGTCCAAAGACTTCAATTCCTTCTTCTATCCCAGTGTAAGCACTTCTGT
>JALOMZ010000392.1 GCA_025455205.1 Chitinophagaceae bacterium
CGTTGCGCACAATCTTCACGATGCCCTTGGTGATCCAGCGGCAGTCGAAGGATTTGAACAGGGGTTCCATGATGGTGCGGCTCCAGGTGACCACTACATCGCCGCGCTTGGTTTCACCGCGGGCGCCACCCGTGGTTTGCCAGGCATCATCGCGGGGGAACCCAGGCGTGCCCAGTCCGGCAACCTGCGTTTGGGTATGCTCGGCATTCCAGTTGATATAGTTGCCATCGGGTTTGGTGAGTTTGCCGTTCTGCACCAGTTTGGTAAAGGTGAGTACGGCACTGGTGCTGTTGTTTTTAATCACATGGCGGCCTTCCACTTTCACGCCGTTTACAAAATAGTTGTTGAACTCGGTAACGGCCTGTGCGCCCGGAACAATCAGGGGTTTGCTGTATACGGTGATCACCTTGCCCTTCCGGGTCTTGCCATCGCGTCCCAGGCAGCCGGTGTTGCCATAATCAATGGTTACGGTTTTAGGGAATACGCCAGGATCGCGGGGTACCACGGTTACGGTGAAGCAGCGGGCAGGCGGGTTGTTCTGGTCCAGGGTTTGCTGCCCGCCAATCACGGGAGCATCTTCTGTAAGCTGTACACCGGCAAACAGGTCAATCTGGCCGATGCCAATATCCCCGTCTACACCCATGGCCTGGTCGGCCACATCACCAAAAGTCACTTCCGCTTCCGCGTCGTCTTCGGTGATGGCAAACGTGGTTTCCTGGTCGGCGGGAGTGGCGCTGTTTTCGACGGACTTCTGGCAGCCGGTGAGCAGGGCGGCGCCAAACAGGCATGCAGCAAGGGTAAGTTGGAGAGGCTTGCGGATCATAGGTAATGTTTTTTGTAGATATGTGACCGTGTTACAGCTCCGGGGTTTAAAAGCCGGTTAAAAAATCATCGGGGTTGCGGCTTCTCAGCCCTTGCATTCAGCCATTTTACGGCATCGTGCATGTCGGCCTCACTCCATTTGCCTGCTACCGTGGCGCCATCCATGGCCACCAGGCCGGTTTGAGCGCGCAGCATGGTTTTCATGACCGTGCCATCGCAACTTAATACCGGTACCCCAAAATGATTGCTTTGGTTTATCCATTTTTCTGTCATCACCGGTTGGTTGGAAACCACCAGCAATGACACCTGTTTTTCGCGGGCTTTGAGGTAGATCTTGGTCCAGGTTTCCTGCCAGGCGGGGTTGCTGCCATCAAAGTCGCGGGCCATGAACAGCAGGTAGCGGCCCTGGCTTTCCAATAGCGCCCGGGTGGTGTCTTCGCCCTTGGTATTATACAGGGCCAGGTCGTGGATAACCGGTGTGGCATTGCCCTTGCGCACTACCTTGTCGGTTCGGGATACGAATGCATAGCGCGATTCATCAAAGTCATCCGGGAAATGCATGGCATCAAAGCTGATTTCCTTGCCATCCACTTTATAGGTATAGAAGGTGGCTACGCTGTCGGGGATGGAGCCAGGCGGTGGCTGCATTTTCTGTAGCAGGTTGCTGCCGGGGTGATACGGCAGGCAATCTACAAAAGGCAGATGCCGCAACACCTGCAGCTGTCCCCAGAACACGAGGCCGGCGGAAAAGAGGGTAAGAAACAGGCAGGCACGCAGCGGCATGATGGGCCTGATGAGATCGTGTTTCCTTGCCAGCAGGATTACCATCAGCAGCAACACCACGTCTTTGATAAAGGAATGGATAGGCAGCAGCGGAATGCAGTCGCCAAAACAGCCGCAGGTTTTGATTTTGCCGCTGAACAGGGCATACCCGGTCAGGAAGGTGAAGAAGGTGATCAGCACCAGCAGCAGGCGGGTGGTGAACCGGGGCGCCCAGCCTATCACCAGGAATATTCCTGCATTTTGTAGGAAAGCCCCAGGGGATCGTTGGCTTTGATGAGTCCGCTGAAGATGAACAGGATGCCTACAATAATGCGGGAGAGGGTGACGCTGATTTTCATGCAGTGGATGGATTGAGGTGCTGACGGCAAATATCGGCGCTGGCCCATGGCCTGGCCAGAAACATTTCAGGCTTGCGCCTGCCGGGACAGGGATGGCCACAGGGCCAGTATGGAAACCAAAGCCGCTGCAAATGTAGGTCCTGCGGCGTCTTTCAGCAGGGTGAAGTAAGGGGTGGTAAACAACAGGCTTTTTACAGCCAGTTGGGCCAGCAGCATGAGCAGAAAAATACCCACCAGGACAAAAGCCCTGGCCATAGTGACCGGAGCCTGGCGGCGGCTCAATTTTTCTGCTGCCAGGGTGGCGAGATACAATGCGGGCAGGCTCAGGATGAAGTTGAACAGGAACAGGATCACAAAATAGCCTTCACCCCAAAAAGCATAGGCATTGTGGTATGCGTCGGTATGCGGCCAAAGCCATTCATACAGTAATGGCGACAGGGTATAGGTGGAAACACTGCAGCGGAGGAGCCAGGAAATATATCTGCCAGACAGCATGGAGGGAAAATTCGGCGCGCTGTTACGGGGCATAGGGGGGCAAGCAATTTGAAATAAAGTTAATATGAAAATCCATGCCAGCCTATTCTGGTACTGCCTGCCCGGTAGGAGTTGAAGCATGCTGTTGCCAAACCGGAAGGTTTGGGGTGCTGCATCCAGGAGTTGTTCAGTCCGTTTCCTGCAGGAGGATAAGGGCAAAAACGGCGTAGTTCAGGATGTCCATGTAGTTGGCATCCAGGCCTTCGCTGATGAGGGTTTTGCCTTCGTTGCGGATGATCTGTTTCATCCGGTAGATCTTCATCATGATGAGGTCGGCAAAGCTTTCCTGGCTCATGTTGCGCCAGGCCTCGCCGTAATCGTGGTTCTTCTTTTCCATCAATGCCCGCACCAGGGCCACCTTGTCGTCATACCGGCGGCTGCATTCTTCCACAGGCAGGGTTTCTATTTCCTCATGGTGGATGTCGAGCTGGATGAGCCCGATGATGGCATAATTGATGATGCCCCTGAACTCGGAGGGGATATCATCGTCTACCAGCTGGATCTCATGTTCCTGGAGCTGCCGGATACGGCGGGCCTTGATATAGATCTGGTCGGCCACAGAAATGGGGCGCAGCACCCGCCAGGAGGTACCGTAGTCGGCGGCTTTCTTCATGAATATTTCTTTGGCCGAGGCCACTACCGCGTTGTATTGTTCCAGGGTATTGCTCATTGGGTGCTACTTTTACCGGGTCCCAAAAGTAAAGTTTCGTGTCAAACTCCGCCTACACCCTGCGTTGCGGGGGAAAACTTCTGACCATTGACCCTCCGCTGGTGATGGGTATCATCAATACCACGCCCGATTCTTTTTATGCCGGCAGCCGGCGGCAGCTTGAGGATGAGGTGGTGGAGCAGGCGGCGCGCATGCTGGAGGCCGGGGCCGCCATCCTCGATATCGGGGGGCAGAGTACCCGCCCGGGTGCGGAGGAGGTGGGCGCCACCGAAGAAGCTGCCCGCGTGGTGCCGGCCATTGAAGCCATTATGCGCCGGTTTCCGGAGGCGGTGGTGAGCGTGGATACCTTCCGGGCTGCTGTTGCCCGCCAGGCGGTGGAAGCCGGGGCCTGCATGGTAAACGATATCAGCGGTGGCCTGTTTGATGCGGATATGCTGGCTACGGTGGGGAAGCTGCAGGTTCCCTACATATGCATGCATACCAAGGGAACCATGGATACCATGCACCAGTTGGCGCATTACGAGGAAGATGTGGTGCTGGAAGTGCTGGATTTTTTCATGGCCCGGCTGCATGCCTGCCGCGAGGCCGGCATCCACGACGTGATCATCGACCCGGGTTTTGGGTTTGCGAAGACGGCCGCGCATAATTTCCGGTTGTTGCTTTCAAAATATTAAACCGGCCCCTGTTGCTGGGCGTGAGTCGTAAGTCTACCATATATAAGACATTAGGGGTAACGGCTGCGGAGGCGCTGAATGGCACCACGGTGCTCAACACCATTGGGTTGCTGAAAGGGGCTTCCATCCTGCGGGTGCATGATGTGAAAGAGGCTGTG
>JALOMZ010000002.1 GCA_025455205.1 Chitinophagaceae bacterium
TCGGCTGGTTTCAGCTTGTACAGAAACAGCCATTGCAGCGCCAGCAGCTTGCAGCTGTTTGCCTGGCTGCTGATATTGCTGAAATTGGTGCTGCTCACACTGGCAAAAGGCTCCGGTGGTTTCGACAGGGCGTTCTGGGCAGGCTGGGCTATGATGGTGTTATAGGCCGTCTGCAGGGCGCTATTGCCCGTCATATCCGATTGCATGCCTGCCACCGTGGCAGAATCAATGATGAGGTTTACCGGAAACCGCTCATCCGCCGGCAATGGCGCCACGGTATTCCCGCCGGAAGCCATTTCTCCCTTGCTGCAGGCCATAAAGGCAAGTAACGCCGGCAGCAAGAGGATGGCTGCGGAATGGAATTTTTTAAGCATGACAGATCAGAAAAATGCAGGATGTACGAGGGCCGGGGGCAGCGCCGCTGCCGGTGTTTTGCATACCGGCAGCGCGCCTATTCATACCCTTACAGCATAAATAAAATTAGTTTGGCCAGCCCGGATTCTGGGTCAGGCTGGGGTTGCGTTGTATTTCCACCTGGGGAATGGGCCAGGTGTACATGTAATCGCCCCGCCAGCTGTAGGGTACTGTGTTTTGCCCCCACACCTGCTGTACGCCGCTGCCGGCCTTGAAGGTTGATTCCTTCCAGGTCTGCCAGCGCAGTTCATCAAAATAGTTGATGCCTTCATTCGGAAATTCTACCCGGCGCTCGTTGCGGATGCGTTCGCGGCAATTGCTCTGACCGGCCACGTAGGTTCCCTTGGCAGGATCAGACTGCTGCAGGGCAGGCATGCCTGCACGTGCCCGCACTTCATTCACCTTGCTGATGGCTTCTGCCACCAGTCCCTGTTCATTGAGCGCCTCCGCCCACATGAGCAGTACATCGGCATAACGGATGATCGGAAAATCAATGGGGCCAAAGGAACGGTTCAGCAATTCGGTATTGCCTTCATACACAAACTTGCGGTAGAGGTAATAGAAGAATGCCTGGGTATCTGTACGCAGGTCCAGCGTGGGCGCATTTTCCGTGCGGTAGGGAAAGCGGTTGGTTACCGTGCTGGGTGCGGCCCCCAATACCCCATTGTAATTGGAGTAGGGCGTAATCACGTTGGCAGCCAGGCGGGGATCGCGGCTCTCGTAGGCCTTGCGAATACGGGCTTCATTGCCGGTGGGCAGGTATTTGCTCATATCTGCACCACGGCCCGCAGCTGCATTGCGTTCTGCTGTGGTGAGGTTATCTCGCAGAAAATAAACCTGGCGGGCAGTGGGTGTCATGCTGCTGTAACCGGGAATCACATCGTCCCAGCTGAAGCGGGAGCCGTCTGCATTCTCATACAGGTCAACCAGGTTGGGCGACACCAGGTAGGTGTTCCAGCAGGATCCGAAAGAAGAACGGGTACCGCAGAAGAATTGGGTGGTGGATCCCAAACCTGTAACGCCCATATTCTGGATTGTGAAGATCATTTCATCGCTCTGCTCATTGGCTTCCTTGAACAGTTGGGTGTAGTTGGCAAAAAGGCTATGGCCCAGGTCTTTCACCTTCTGAAAATCGGCTGCTGCCTCGGCCCACTTGCCCATGTACAGGTATGTTTTGCCGCGCAGGGCATAGGCAGCCGATTTGGTGACCCTGCCAAAACTGGCACTGCCCTTGTTGTATTTGTTGGGCAGGTTGGGTTCATTGATGGCATCGGTCAGGTCTTTGATCACCACCTCCCACACGGCCTGTTCTGTTTCGCGCGGCTTGGTGAATTCATTGTAAGCCACTGGCTCCAGGTATACGGGCACACCCTTCCATACCTGGTTGAGGCGGAAATAGAAATAGGCGCGCAGGAATTTTGACTCAGCTATGAGGCGGCTTTTCTTCTCCGGCGTGGAAGGCGACTTCAGCGGAATATTGAAGATGGCATCATTGGCACGGATAACGCCTTCATAGAAATTCTGCCAGTTGGCGCTGAACAAACCGTCGGAGGGCAAAATGGTTCCCTGCATCATGGAAGTGGCGTCGCGGGTTTGGCCGGTAAAACTGAAGCGGTCATATTGGTACAATTCAAGGCCGGAAGCGCTGCCGGTATTCTGTCCCAGTCGCAGGGCATTGTAAATACCTGTAACGCCCAGGTCGGTCAGGTTATCGGAGGTCCACATGTTTTCTGAGGCCAGCTGATCGTAGGGAACGGTATCCAGCAGATCCTTCTTGCAGCTGCCCAGCATGGCGGCAGCAAGGGTATACAGCAGTATTGTCTTTTTCATGTTATGCATCGTTGTGGTTGGTTAGAAGGTCACGTTTACACCAAAGGCAAACTGGCGCATGGTAGGATATCCCACATTGGCACCAATTTCCGGATCAAGGCCCGGGAAGCTGGTGATCATCAGCAGGTTTTCGCCGGAGAAATACACACGGGCGCGCTGCATGGATACTTTCTTTACCCAGCGTTGCGGCAGGTTGTACCCTATCTGCAAATTTTTCAGTTTCACCCAGCTGGCATCATAGAGCCAGAAGTTGCTGGCTACAGCACGGTTTTGTGGGTCGTTGGCCTTCAGGCGGGTATTGCGGCCGTTGATATTATTGTTAGGATCATTGGGATCATTGGGGTTGTAAAAATACCGGTCATTGACCACCAGGGTGGCATGTGCAAAGCCATGTCGAACCATGGAGTTGTTGTAGCTGTCTGAGTTGTAGTAGTACTCAAATCCGGCGGCACCAGCCCAGATCATGGAAAGATCAAAGTCTTTCCAGGTGAGTTCGGCATTGAAGCCAAAGATGTACTTGGGAAGGGCCGATGTGCCCGTGAAGTAACGGTCGAAGCTGTTGCCGTACTGGCCATCACCATTGAGATCGGCGTATACCAGGTCGCCATAAAAAATGGCGGTGTTACGAACAGCATTAGCAGGCAGCAGGCGGTATCCGGCGGCAATCATGGCCTGGGCCCAGGCCAGGTCATCGGGCGTACGGATCATGCCGTCGCGGGGGCCGCCGTTGATGTTGACCGTACCATCGGTATTAAAGGGCTGGCCGCTGCCTTTGTATACCTGGTAGAGATAGTATTCGCCCACCCGGTGATCTTCCAGCGTGAGGGAGGTGCCTCCGGCCGATACAGCGCCGATATTGGACTGGTACACTTTGTTGCCACTGGCATCGGTGATATAGCCTTCCTCCAGCTTGCCCTTGAATTTGGTAACGATATTATTGTTGTAAGAGAAATTACCGGATACACTGTAGCCGAAATTGCCCGACTTACCCCGGTACCCCAGTGTAACTTCAAATCCATTGTTACGAAGCTGTGCTGCGTTTTCTATGGGTGCCGAGGCGGTGCCGGCGGTGAGCGGAATGACGGTAGATGCCAGGATGTCGCGGGTGTCTTTCTGGAAAACGTCAATTTCGAAGAAGAGCTTGTTGCGGAACAGCGAACCATCCAAGCCCAGGTTGGCCACGCGCATGGTCTCCCAGGTAAGGGCTTCATTGGCATAGCGGCCCGAGGCCAGGCCGGAGGCCTGCTGGTTGTTGAAGGAGTAAAGCCGGCTGGCATAGGTAGCCTGCCAGTCGTAGTTGCCACTGGCATTATTGCCGATCTCACCCCAGCTGGCACGCAGTTTCAGGTTGCTCAGCCACTGCCGCGTACCCCGCATGAACGATTCTTCAGAAATGCGCCAGCCTGCTGAAACGGAAGGAAACAGGCCCCAGCGGGTTTCGGGCGAGAAACGCGAAACTCCGTCATACCGCAGGTTGCCTTCCAGCAGGTATTTGCCCTTGTAGGCATAGTTGACGCGGCCAAACCACGACCGGATGGCATAGTCAAACTCGGAACCTGTAGTATTGGTAGGCGTCAGCACGGCGTTGGGAACGGTAATGGAGTAGTCTATCAGCCCCTGTTTGGTAGCGGAGAAGTTGTAGTAATTGTAGTACAACTGGTTGTAGCCTGCCAGGGCGGAGATATCATGGTCTGAACCCAGCTTGGTAGTGTACCGCAGTACATTGTCCACCACGGTCTGGTAGTTTTTGTCGAAGCTGTAGGTAGAGGTGAGGTTGGCAGGGTTGGGCAGGAATGCTTTCTGTTCTCCGGTGGCGAAATTCCAGCGTTCAGATACGCTGGCCTCGGTGCTGGCATTGTATTCATTTTGCCGGATCTGGTAATTGAAACGGGTTTCAAAACTCAGTCCTTTCAGGAGATGCAGGGTGGCGTAAACCGTGGTATTGAAACGGGAGGTCAGGTCGTCGCCCTTGGTGTTGTTCAGGAAGGCCAGCACATTGTTGGCGGTGGAGGATTCTTCTGGCGCCTGGGGGAAGCCATATCTGTTATCATAAAACGGTACCAGACCCGGTGTGGTTTGGTGCAGAAAGTTGAACGCGCTTTCTGTGTTACCCATGTCGAAGCGCTGCTGTGAAGCAAAGGTTTGGGTGCCCACGGTCAGGAACTTGGTGATCTTGGCATCAACGTTGGCCCTGATCTGGTAGCGCTGGGTGCCGGTGTTGTCTATGGTTCCCTGGTTGTTGAGGTATCCCAGCGATACCATATAGGTTACCTTGTCGCTGCCCCCATTGATGGATACGTTGTGGTTTTGCAGCAGGCGCTGGTTAAAGAATACATCGGCCCAGTCGGTATTGGGATAGGCTATGCGGTTGGGCACGCCATTGGGATTGAGCTGGTCGGGGATCTTGCTGGCCGAATCCCAGGCGGCAATGGTGCTTTGGGCAAAGGGGGCTGCCTGGCCTACATTCAGGTAGCCTTCATTCATCAGGCGCATGTGCCTGCCATAGTCGGTTACCCACTCAGGCAGGTTCATGGGGCTGGTAGTGGAAAAGATACCATTATATGTTACCGAAGTACGGTTGCGCTGCCCTTTCTTGGTGGTTATGAGGATGACGCCATTACCTGCCAGGGTGCCATAGATAGAAGCCGAAGCGGCATCCTTCAGCACGGAAATGGATTCGATATCCAGGGGGTTAACTGCATCAATGGCGCCAATAACGCCATCAATCAGCACCAGGGGCGCATTACTGCTGAGGGTGCCATTGCCACGGATCAGGATGTTGGCACCATCACTGCCGGGTTTGCCGGAAGTCTGACGAACATATACCCCCGAGCTGAGGCCGGCCAGCGAGCTCGATACATTGGTTACCGGGCGGTCTTCTATCTGCTTGGCGGAGATGGATGATACGGATCCGGTAAGGTTCACCTTTTTCTGGGTGGCATAGCCCACTACCACCACTTCTTCTGATACGGCAGTGGCCTGCTTCAAGTTCACCTGGTAGTCCAGCGCGTCTGTCAGTGCAATTTCCTGGGCTTCAAAGCCAGTGGAGGAGAATACCAATACGGTACCCACAGTGGCCTCGATACGGAAAGTTCCTTTTTCATCGGTTTGCGTTCCCCGGTTGGTGCCCTTCACCAACACCGATACAGCGGGCAGGGGCGCCCCCTTTTCATCCTTCACGGTTCCGGTAATGGTTCTTGACTGAGCCATCACAAACAAAGGCCCCTGCAGGAGCAGCAGCAAGACCGCCAGCAGGGTCATCCTGCCGGCCGGCACGCGTAGTTTCTTTTTCATGAGCATAGCAACTGTTTTGGTCTGTTTTGAGGGTGTTATTGCAGCAGGCTGGCCTGAGCACAGGTCTGCTGTCATTGCCAATACCAATTTCAAGAATGCAGGGGGGTACAGGGGTAGAAAATTGAAACTGAATAGGGTGATTTTTGTAAACCCGGGATATCACAGGCCCCCATTTTAGAATTTCACCCCTGGTTAGTTGCTATTTTCACCCGGTGGAGCCGGTGGCAGTGGCGAGTTTAGTAACCACAACCGCTTGCCTGCCGGCCCGGCACCGTATAATCATGTTTTCTGGTATGCCTCTGCTGCAACAGTATATAATGAGGGGATGGCAATACTGCCTGGCCTGCCTGGTCTGGTGCAGCAGCCTCACGGCACAGGCCCAGAACCTTTCCTTTCACAAGCTGGGCGTGGCCGAAGGCCTCTCACAGGGATCCGTTCTGGCCATAACACAAGACAGCCGCGGATTCATCTGGCTGGGCACCCGCGCTGGCCTCAACCGGTTCGACGGGCATGGCTTTCGCACCTATAAAAGAATGCCTGGTAACCCCGGCAGCCTTAGCTCCGACTATATTCTGGCCCTGCTCAACGACCACCAGGGACAGCTTTGGGTTGGCGTAAATGGGGGACTATGCCGCTACCTGCCGGAAACCGACCGCCTTCAATTGATACCTGGCAGCAGCAATATGCGGGTGTCGGCCCTGCATGAAGATGCACAGGGACGCCTGTGGATGGGTTCCAACCTGGGGCTGGTGGTGAAAGAACCCGGTACCCTGCGCTTTGCCGCCCCCATAATGGCCAAAGGCCAGTATGGATTGAACGGTGCAGACATACGCGCCATTACCAGCGACAGCAAAGGGCATATATGGGTGGGTACGGCGGGAGGCCTCACCCGCCTTCATCTGCAAGGCCAACAATGGTACAGTACCACCTACCGACTGGACAAGGCAGGGACAGAAAACGCCAGCCTGGCCATCAGGGCCATTGCAGAAGACAACCTGCAGCAAATATGGGTGGGTACCGTCAACGCCGGCCTATACAGGCTCGACACGGCTACCAGCAGTTTCATTCCCTATCTGCACCAGAAAGGTCTGCCCAACAGCCTGGTCAACAACAATATCCGGCAAATCATGCCCGATCAAAAAGGCCGGCTTTGGATAGGCACCCAGGAAGGCCTGAGTGTTTTTGACCCTGCCCGCAATAGCTTTTCCAATTACCAGCAGGATCCCGACAAGCCCAACAGCCTGAGTCAGAACTCCATTTACAGCCTGTTTACCGACAAAGCCGGCAATATTTGGGTGGGCACCTATTTTGGCGGCGCCAACATCGTTTATGCCCATAATACGCCATTTCAGCGCCAGCAGTATACCCGGTTCACCTCCAGCATCAGCAACAATGTGGTCAGTGATTTTGCAGAAGACCGCCAGGGCAACCTCTGGATAGGCACGGAAGGGGGTGGCCTCAACTACTGGAACCGCCAGACCGGCCAATTTGAGGCCTTCAAAAACGTGGTGGGCGACCCCTCATCCCTGCTGTCCAACCTGGTGAAAACTGTATGTCTCGACCAGCAGGGCCGGGTGTGGGTGGGCACGCACGGCGGGGGCCTCAGCATGCTTGACCCCGGCACAAAGCGGTTTACCCATTACCGTCCCACCCCAGGCGTTAGTGGCAGCCTGCCCAGCCCCGATGTAAGTAAAGTATTGTATGACAGCTATGGCCGCCTATGGGTGGGCACAGATGCCCACGGCCTGTGGCTGCTGGATGAAGCATCACAACAGTTTCGCCGCTACCTGCACCGCCCGGAAAAATCCTTCCAGCTTTCGGGGAGTCATGTCAGATGCCTGTATGAAGATGCAGAACAAAACCTATGGGTAGCTACCGAAAATGGCGTAAACCTCCTGAAAGCAGGATCCGACCAGTTCACCAACTTCCTGGCAGACTATCCGGACGCAGCCGGCATGCAATATTCCTTTAACGCGGTATTCCGGGACAACAGAAACCGCATATGGCTCGGCAGCATGAATCAGGGCCTCATACTGGCAGGCGAGAAGGGAACAGCCTGGGAACTGTTCAGCAAAAAGAATGGCCTGTCCGGCAACACAGTATATGGTATCCTGCAGGATGAAAACGGATTTCTGTGGACGAGCACAGAAAACGGATTGAGCCGCCTGGATATTGAAACCCGGCGCATCCATAATTACAATGTGCATGACGGGTTACCGGGCAACGAGTTCAACTTCCTGTCTTATTTCAAAGACCGACGGGGTGAAATGTTCTTCGGTGGCTTCAACGGATTCTGCCACTTCCTGCCCGCCCAGGTGCAGTCCAATGAAAACACGCAACCTGTGCAGATCACGGGGCTGCAAATTCACAACTACGCCGTGCGCCCGGGCGATTCCACCGGGCTGCTGCAAAAGGATATCAGCCAGGTGCCGGCCATACAGCTGAATCATACGCAAAATGTGGTGACCATAGAGTTTGCCCTGCTCAATTTCATAAAACCCCAAAAAACAATCTATACCTGGAAGCTGGAGGGTTACGACAAAGAATGGCATGAAGGCCATGAACACAAAGCGGTATACAATAACCTGCCGCCTGGCCATTACCGCTTTCTGGTGAAGGCCGCTAACAACGACGGGAAATGGCACAGCACCCCCACAGAACTGTTGATTGACATAGAACCGCCCATCTGGAAGCATACATGGGCCTATATCCTGTATGCATTGCTGATGGCAGCCGGCTCCTTCCTGATATTGAGATTCCTGTGGATGCGCGCCAGGTTCAAACGCGAGGCCTCGCTGCAACAATTCAAGCTGGATTTCTTCACCAATATCTCCCATGAAATCCGCACCCACCTCAGCCTTATACTGGGACCTGTAGAGCAAATGCTCATGAACAAAGACAACAGCCCGGCCGCCAACAGGCAGCTGCTGCACGTGCGCAGCAATGCCGACCGGCTGATGCGCCTGGTGAGTGAGATGATGGACCTGCGCAAAGCGGAAACCAATCACCTTTCCCTGCATGTAACCCGCGAAAACCTGCTGCTGTTCCTGCACGATGTATATACCGCCTGCGAAGGGGCCGCAAGGGCACAGGGTATATCCATGCTGTTTGAAGCCCATTGCCAGGAACAGGATCTCTATTTCGACAAGATGCAGATGGAGAAAGTTTTTTTCAACCTCCTCACCAATGCTGTCAAGTTCACACCGGCCGGAGGTACCGTGCGCATAGTGGTGGAAGAAGCAGCGCAAACCGTGAGCATCCGTATCATTGACAATGGCATTGGCATCCCCGCCGGGCAAATCAGCAAATTGTTTACCACCTATTACCAGGTAGACCATGGCAATGGTCACCCTGTGGGATACGGCATCGGTCTGGCCCTGGCCAAAAGCCTCGTAAACCTTCATCAGGGCAGCCTCACCGTGGAAAGCAAGCCCGCGGCCGATGGCCAGGAAGGCTATACCTGCTTCATGGTAACGCTGCTTAAAGGAAACAGCCACTACAAGGCAGAGGAGTTATCAGCCGAAAGCCCTGCCACAACCGGTACAACAGCTGCAGCAAACCCCGCTCAGGTTACTGCTACAGAGGGTCCGGATCAGCAGGCGATACTGCTGGTGGATGACAATGCCGAACTCAGGTCCTTTATACGGGAAAGCCTCGAAGGAAAATATACCCTGCTGGAAAGTGACAACGGACAAGACGGCCTTCGACTGGCACAGGAGCAGATACCCGACCTGATCATCAGCGACATCATGATGCCAGGACTCAATGGCCTGGAGCTTTGCCGCACCCTCAAGCAAGATCAGAGAACCAGTCACATACCGGTCATCCTGCTCAGCGCCAAGAGTACCCCCATGCAACAACTGGAAGGCATGCAAATGGGTGCCGATGCTTATGTGACAAAGCCCTTCAGCATACAGATGCTGGAATTGCAGATCGCCAACCTGCTGGCCTCCCGCGCTTCCATGCGGCAACGGTATATTCACCAGGTAACCCTGCAGCCCCGCAATATTGAAATCACCAATAACGATGAAGCCTTCCTGGGAAGCATCATCGATATCATTGATTCCCACATGGACGAAGAAAGCTTTGGGGTGGGCATGCTCAGCCAGAAAATGGCCATGAGTCAGCCCGTACTCTATAAGAAGCTGAAGGCACTCACCAACATGAGCGTGAATGACTTCATCAAATCCATCAAACTGAAAAAGGCAGCCATGCTGCTGCTGACCAAAAAACATACGGTGAATGAAGTGGCCTATATGGTAGGCTTCAACGACAGGAAGTATTTCAGCCGGGAATTCAAAAAACAGTTTGGCAAAACACCCAGTGAATACGGGGCCATGTGGGAGGATACCGTATAATACCCCGACAAAACATGCTTTTACAAACCAACATAGATCATGAAAACAAAAATGCTGTGGGCAGCCCTGCTGATGCTGGCCAGCTGGTTACCGGGCAATGGCCAGCAAAAGAACAGCCCCCATTCCTTTGCCCTGGGTAAGCAGGAATTCCTGCTGGATGGCAAAGCCTACCAGATCATCAGCGGGGAGATACACCCGGCGCGCATACCCCGCGAATACTGGCGACACCGCATCCAAATGGTGAAGGCCATGGGCTGCAATACCGTGGCGGCCTATATTTTCTGGAACTACCACGAGGTGCAGGAAGGCGTTTTCGACTTCGAAACCGGCAACCGCAACATCGCCGACTTTGTGCGTCTCTGCCAGGAAGAAGGTATGTGGGTGCTGTTCCGTCCGGGTCCATACGTATGTGCTGAATGGGACTTTGGCGGCCTGCCTACCTACCTGCTGAAAATACCCGATATCAAGATCAGGTGCATGGATCCCCGCTACATGCAGGCTGTGGAGCGCTATGCACAATACCTGGCTTCCCAGGTGCGCCAGCTGCAGGTAGACCAGGGCGGCCCCATCCTGATGTGGCAGGTGGAAAATGAATACGGCTCCTTTGGAAACGATAAGGAATACATGAATGCCCTGGCCAGCCTGTGGCGCAAACAGGGCATCACCGTGCCCTTCTACACCGCCGACGGTCCCACGCCCTTTATGCTGGATGCAGGCACCATAGATGGCGCCGCCATTGGCCTTGACCCCGGCAGCGATTCTGCCGCCTTTGCCCAAGCCCTGAAACATAATCCCAACGTGCCCTCCTTCAGCAGCGAGAGCTACCCCGGATGGCTTACCCATTGGGGCGAGAAATGGGCCCGGCCGGATACCAACGCCCTGCGGAAAGAGATAGACTTCCTGCTGCGCAACAGGAAATCATTTAACTTCTATGTAATCCATGGCGGTACCAACTTCGGCTATACCGCAGGCGCCAACGCCTTCCAGCCCACCCAATACCAGCCCGATCTCACCAGCTATGATTACGACGCCCCCATTGATGAATCCGGCAACGCCACCCCCAAATACCATATGCTGCGCCGCCTCATAACATCACATACCGGCATAACTCCGCCTCCGGTACCTGCCCCCATCCGGCATATGGACATAGCACCCATTGCCATGCAGAAAGCCCATAACCTGTTCCAGTATCAGTTACCGGTTATCAAAACACCCCAGCCCCAACCCATGGAATACCTCGGCCAGAACCAGGGCCTCATCCTGTACCGAACCCGGCTCATTGGTCACAAAAGCGGCAAGCTGAAGATCTGGGAACCGCACGACTATGCCCTGGTATTCCTCAACGGCCGGTTTATAGATACGGTTTACCGCGACGGTGGCAAGTGGGAGGTGGATCTGCCCAAATCCGAGGTGAAGGATCCCGTGCTGGAAATATTGGTAGAAGGCATGGGCCATATCAACTTTGCCCAGTTCATGATAGACCGCAAAGGCATTACCGACCGCGTTACCCTCAACGGCATGACCCTCATGAACTGGGAAACCACCCTGCTTCCCATGGATGAGGCATTTATGCAGGCAGGGCATACCGTACAGGAAAGCAGCCTGCCCGACTCTATGCCCTGCAACTTCTTCACAGGCAGTTTTACCCTTACAGAAACGGCTGATACCTATTTCGACCTAAGCCAGTATGTGAAGGGCGTGGTATTTGTAAATGGTCACAACCTGGGACGCTTCTGGTATATCGGTCCGCAGCAACGACTCTATTGCCCTGCCTCCTGGCTGAAGAAAGGACGCAACGAAATCGTGGTATTCGACCTGCATGCCACTAAGGCGGCGCCCATCAGCGGCCACCGGAAGATGGAATGATCACAAGCTTATATATTTAACCATGACCAAGCCCAACAGCCTAATGGCATTTGCACGCTTTTTTTCGTTCCTGCTGATAAGCCAGCTGGCTACTGCACAGGACAGGAACTATGTTTTCATAGACTCAACCGATACGGAAGCAGACATCGTACGCAAAGCCGCCCAGGTGGTGCCCAGCCCGCGCCAGCTCAGGTGGCAGCAGCTGGAGCTGACGGCCTTCTTCCATTTTGGCATCAACACCTTCACCAACCGTGAATGGGGCACGGGCAAGGAAGACCCGCAACTGTTCAATCCTTCAGACCTGGATGCGCGTCAATGGATCAGCGTGGTGAAAAAAGCAGGCATCAGGCAGGTAATCCTCACCGCCAAGCACCACGATGGCTTCTGCCTCTGGCCCACAAAAACCACGCGGCACTCGGTGGCCAGCAGCCCCTGGAAAAACGGCCAGGGCGATGTGGTGCGTGAAGTGGCGGAGGCCAGCCGGGAGGCAGGCATTGGTTTTGGCGTGTACCTCTCGCCCTGGGATATGAACAGCCCGGTATACGGCAGCGAAGCCTACAATGACCTTTTCGTGGCACAGCTCACGGAACTGCTCACACAGTATGGCCGCATTGATGAAGTATGGTTTGACGGCGCCAATGGCGAAGGCCCCAATGGCAAGAAGCAGGAATACGATTTCAACCGCTGGTATGCACTGATCCGCAAGCTGCAGCCCACCGCCACCATTGCCATCATGGGGCCCGATGTGCGCTGGGTGGGCACCGAAAGCGGCCATGGCCGCGAAACAGAATGGAGCGTGGTGCCGGCCGACAACCTCGATCCCGCTGCCATTGCCGGCAACTCGCAACAGGAGATAGACCGTAAGCCCACGGGCGACATGCAGCAGCAGGACCTTGGCAGCCGCGGGAAAATAAAAAAAGCCAAAGCCCTGGTGTGGTATCCTGCCGAAACCGATGTGTCCATCCGGCCAGGCTGGTTCTACCACGCCGCAGAAGACAGCCGGGTGAAGAGCAACCAGGAACTGACAGATATCTATTTCAACAGTGTGGGCCGCAATGGGGTGCTGCTGCTGAACATACCGCCCGATAAAAGAGGCCGCATCCACGAAGCCGACGAGAAGGCCATGTTGGCATGGAAGGCCACCCTCGACGGCATCTTTGCCCGCAACCTGGCTGCCGCCGCAACAGGAAAGCCCAAAAACAGCAAGGCCCTGTTTGATGACAACGATGCCAGCCACCTGGCCCTCGACAAAGGCCTGCCCGCAACCCTTGAACTCAGCTGGAAGACGCCGCAAACCCTCAATGTGCTGGCCCTGCAGGAGAATATCCGGAAAGGGCAGCGCGTGGAAGCCTTCCGGCTGGAATACTGGAACGGCAGCGGCTGGGAAACGGCAACAACAGGTACTACGATAGGGTATAAACGGCTGCTGCGATTCAAGACCATCACCGCCAGCCGTATACGCCTCGTTATCACCGAGGCAAGGGATACACCATACCTGGCCAGCTTTGGACTGTACCATGATTCCCGGCAGCCCTGAGCAGCAGGGGGCGGGGACCTGGCTACGCCACCGTATTCCGTTCGTCGAAGGGATTGGTGGGATCGTAGAAGATCTCACGCGGCACGTCCTCCTCTGTACTGCGGGACAGCCACCGGAAGAGCACAGCAATAGCAGTGAGGGAAATAATGCCTGCCCATACGGGGAACACGGCTTCTGATGTTACCGCTACCGGCTTACCGCTCAGGTGGAGGTAGAACATATAGCATACCACGGCCGCATTATTTACAAAATGCACCAGGATGCTGTACCAAAGGTTGCGTGTAACATGAAAGATGCCCCCCAGCAGCATGCCCAGGGCAAAGCGCGGCAGAAAGCCATACCAGCTGCCGTGGATGGCGCTAAAGATGATACTGGTAAAGATGATAGCCGTAAAAGGATGGGTAGCCAGCAGCTGCAGCGCGCGCATCACCGGTTTTGAAGCCATGATGGCGCCGGAAAGCACCACCAGCAGGGCATAAAACAGCAAAGGGTTCAGGGCAGCGGAAAACCAGATATGGTATACGCCGGCCAGCAGCAGGGCGGTCAGTACCACATAAACAGGCGCAGCGCCTTTCCAGCGCTGCAACATACCCTGCAGGGCGCCGCGGAAGAACAACTCTTCAAATACAGCCGGGAGCCCGGCAATCAGGAGGAGGCTGAGCAGGAACTGCTGCACCGACTTCACTTCGGCAATCACTTTCACCTGGTCTTCATAGGCCTTTTCCATATTATCGAAAAAGGCGCGCGAAGCCGCCGGCAGGGGGAATCCCTTGTTGATACTGGTCAGGCTGTCTATCAGCGGGCCGCTGGCAGCAATGATAAGCAGGCTTATGCCGGCCAGCTTCCACTGCCAGCCCCGGCCAAAGCCCAGCGCCTGCCAGCCATTGCGGTAGGTAATGAATGCGTAGCCTGCAGCAGGAACCAGAAATACAAACAGGGTGGAAATGGTCTGTACCAGCTTCACGGCACCTGCATAGCGCGGATTCAGCAGGTCTTGCTGCATTTGCATGATGGGCTGCCCGGTCATGAGGGCCCACACGCCCGCGGCAATGAGGCTGCCGGCCACCATACCGGCACCCAGCAGACCCAGCAGCAGGCCCAGCTGGCCCCAGCCGCTGATGCCCTTATTGAAAAGAGGTTGACGCATGGCTGCAAAGAAACGGTGTGCCGCCCGAATTATGATGCCCCCTCTACCGCTGGCCTGGCAACCACCGCTGTTCCCAGATCATTTTGCCCGTGGAGTCAAAGCGGCGGATGCCACTGAAGGGCCCCTTGCTCTGGAAGAACGGATTATCGGCTGGCGTTGCACCCAGCAGGGTGTATCCATCGGTGCCGGCCATACGTATCAGGC
This sequence comes from Chitinophagaceae bacterium, assembly GCA_025455205.1. Lineage (GTDB taxonomy): Bacteria > Bacteroidota > Bacteroidia > Chitinophagales > Chitinophagaceae > Phnomibacter. Next base: position 14,651 of record JALOMZ010000002.1, read on the forward strand.
GGCTGCCGTCTTCCAGCAGCACCATGTGCAGGGCCTCGCCCTGGTCGTCATCCAAACCTATGCCGTTGCGGTATTTTCCATTGCTGTGCAGCCGGTTGAGGCCAATGCCGCCCCGCTCAAAGCCATCGTCATCGTTCCAGAGCATGCCGGTGGGCGAGGCTATGCGCTTGCCCGTATTGGGGTCGGCCAGCTGGTCGCCCAGCAGCAATTTGTCGAAGCCCTGCTCGTTCAGCAATACCAGCCCATTGGCACCATGATAGTATTCCCGGTACCATTGCATATAGGCATCATCGCCCAAACGTGCGGCCCAGTGTTTGCGCACCAGGTTGGTATCGGTACGCACGCGGTCTGGTGAATGCGGAACCGGAGCCCCAATGAGGATGCGGTCGCGGCCCAGACTGTCTTCAATGATGATGCCCCGGGCCCGGATGATGTCTCCGGTAGCTGGCGCATCCGGCTTACGGTTGATGAAGCCGCTCAATATCCATCCAATGATCAGCAGGATGGAGAAAAGGGTATAGAGCCGAAGCCATTTCAGCTGGCGTTGCAGAGAGGTAACTTCTGCCTGCATGTCTTTCATAAGCGAATTGGTGTGTTAAGTGAGCCGTAATGCATGGTTAAACGAACGAGCCGGCATTTAGTTACCGGCCTGCACGGTTTTTTCCGGTTCGCGGGAAATGGCCGATGACAGCACCACCAGGCTTTCCGATTGCTGGTTGAACTGCAGCGCTATCCATCCGTTAAAGCGCTGCCCGGCCTTCAGCAGCTGCACCGGCAGGTACTGGATGCCCTCCTTGCGCCAGTTTCCATCCCATACGGGGTCTGCATCGTTGCGGAGCGTTTTCTGCACCAATACAATGGAGGCAATATCATACCACGCATGTCCGGGCAGGGCGCCCGCAGTAATGAGACTGCCCTTGGCCAGCGACGGCGTTTCCTCACGGGCATTAACGGCCAGCAGGCGGTCGACATTGCTTTTGGCCAGGAACTGCACCTTGTCTGCCTGCAGCAATGGATCGCCCACCAGCTGCACCCCAAAAACAAAATCGAGGGAACCATCCGCATCCACATCCAGCAGGGCCGGCGCTCCGGCATAACGCACCACCTTGTTCTGGTATTGAATAACATGCATGGCCGGCTGGGGTGTTATAACAGGCGGCGGAATTACCGGCGGTTGCTTGGTGCAGGCCACCAGCAGGAGGGTAACGGGCAGGAGAAATGAAAAGCCTTTCATGGGTGTGATGTATTAATGGTGAAGAAGGTAAGAGCTGCAAAACTACCATTCCACGATGCCTGCGCTATAGCACATTTATGTGATATTCAAGAGACCGCCTCAGCGCCGCAGTCCACTGCCCATGGCAAAGCACATCAATATGTGATTGCGCAGGCCAGGAGGCAGCGCTAGGTTTGCATCATCAAAAACACACACCATGAACCAACACATCACCCGCCGGGTTTTAGGCCTGGGCATTATGGCTGCCAGCCTTCTCACTGCCTGCTCTGATAAGGAAGTATCAGGCACCCCACCAACCCCTGTACCAACCCGTTCTCAATCCCTTCAGTTGCAGTTTGGGATGGGCAGCATAGCGCCTGAGTTGGTGGACAGCGTGGTGGTTACACTCGATGGACAGTCCACCCCCGGCAAGCAAATCTTCAAACTCGGCCAGCAGGGTACCCTCTTCAGCAAAGACCTGGCCGGGTTGCCCGCCGGTTCCTGGAAGATGAACGTAACCGTACATGCCCGCAGCAACGAGGCCGGGCCCTCACGGCAGTACGTGTTTGAACAGGAGATCAACACACCCCTCACCTCCAATTTTGCCATGCGGGCACCCGATGGACGCATCGGCAGTTTCTGGAAACTCCGGGCGGTTTTCCAGGATGCCTCAACAGGCACCACCGCCATACTACCCATGGATCCTGCCGATCCGTACTTCGAGATCTCCACCCGCACCGGTCTGGCCCGCTCGATGCAGCTTGAGCGGCAGCTGCAGGACCGCATCAATGGCACACTGGAAACCATCAGCAGCAAGACCGTGCAAAAGCAATTCCAGGAAGGCATCATGGGCCATGCCGACTATATCAGCTTCCAGCCGTTTGCCAGCGCGGCTAATGGGCTGGAGTGGAAGCGCTTTGAATCGCTGATAACCATCACACTCTCCGACGGCAGGGCCATCCGGTTCATCCATGTGCAGGAACGATGATCCGTTTTGACGGAACATGACAAAGGCGGCCCGTGGCAATGACGCTGCAGGCCGCCTTTGGTGTATATTTATTGCCGGCAGGATCAACCATACTCATACCACCTGCCATTCCTGTTATGTCATTACCTCGTTTCTTCTGCCGGATGTTGTTATGCAGCACCAGCCTGGCACTTTCGCAAGGCCTCTCTGCACAATCCATTAAAGAAATCACCACAGTTCAGCAACTCCTCTCCCAGAAGCAGGGCGAGGTTCGCCTGGCTAAAGGGCAATACCTGATCAGCGACAATGCAGAACTGCCCGAAGGACTGGTACTGCATGCAGAGCAGGGCGTTCGTTTCTCCATTGCTGCCGGCCGCAAACTCACGGTACGGGCCACTATTGTGGCCAACAGCCGATCTGTACTATGGGAAGGCGAAGGGGAGCCCGAACTCTATCCCACGGCCATGAAGGAAGTGAGTGTGTGCCATTTCGGCGCCATGCCAGGTGATAACCGCGATGACGCCGATGCCATCCTCAAAGCCGTGCGTTGTGCGCAGCGCATTGGCACCATCTACTTCCCGGCCCATGAATACGACAAACCCTACCTCATCAGCAAGACCATTGAATTCTTCAGCCCGCTCCGCATTTCCAACTGGCATGTGGTGGGCGACAAGACCGCCGATGGGGTGCAGAACGAAGAGATGACCAGCCGCATTGTATACACCGCCACCAGCGGTCCCTGCTTCAGCTTCCGCGGCCAGCGCCTGGGTTATATGGCCAACCTCAATATTGAAGGACTCAATAAGAAGCCGCAGGAAATGGTGGACAAGAAGCGCAACAGCATAGACAGCTGGAATCCCGACAACTGGAACAGTCCCGGCATCGATATGAGCAAGTACAATGCCCACAGCGCCGTGGCCTTCGACTGGGACCGCAATGCCGGTGGCAATGGCGCCCCCTGGAGCGCCCAGTTCATTATGGAAAAATGCCGCTTCAGCTACTTTGCCGTGGGCATCAATATCAGTCCCAATACCGGCTACCAGGCCGATACCTACAAATTCCGCGATGTGAAGCTCTGGTACTGCACATATGGCGTTTCCATCGGGCAGGACCAGGCGCGGAGCATTGACTTCGAGAACATGTGGATGGATGGCATGTATGCCGCTTACGTCAACAACCGCTTTGGCCGCGGCAATGGCAGCGCCTTCAATGTTACGGGCGGCCAGTACACCACCATTTTCCGCCTGTTGGAAACCACCACCGCCTACCGGGGTCAGTGCCATTTCTCCGGCCTCTTCCTGGAAGGTTGCGGCATGCTGGGCACGGCCGTGGGACTGGGCGTTAACAACAATGCCCTGGTGTTCACCGGTTGTGAGTTCGGCCTCGACAACGATGGCTACAGCAACAACGATGGCATGCACTGGATCACGCCACTGCTCACCTTCCAGTCGGGCAGCAATGTGCTGTTCAACGGCTGCAACTTCAATGTGAAGAAAGAAGAACTGGGTTTTGACACCGGCGATGGGTTCATCCAGTTCAACGGCTGTGCCTTTGGCACGCTCAAGCGCTTCTTCTTTGCCAACCAGAACCAGGTATCCTTCACTGGCCGCAGCACCTACCGTGAGCAGGACGTATCCAACAGCTATTACCCCGAGGAAACCGTTCCGATGCGTAATGATGAGCGATACTTTGTGCGGCCCGCCGTGAAACAGCTGCAGCTATACAGCAACCAGGCCGCCGGATATTCCTTTCAAACCCTGCCCGCCCGCTGCGCCATTCCCGCCTGGTATCCGGCTGGTAACGCAAGCCTGCCGGCTTCCAATGCCCGGCAGTTCAACATCACGCTGCCGGCGGCAGAGGCAGCGCGGGTGTTTGTGGGAGATTACCTCAACACCGTTACCGACAATGGGCTGAAGGTGTCCAACATGAACCTCGGCTTTGGTGGATTGATGGTCCCGGGCCTGAAAGTAGTGGCCAAAAACGGGCAGCAACTGACCTTGCAGCGCATATCTCCGGAAATGAAGGTGGCGCCCGACCAGCGCACAGGCCAGGTATATGCCTGGTTCACCACCTTTGCCACCGGTGCCGCCATGAAAACCCTGGGCAGCGGAAAAACCGTTACCGTCAGCAATGCGCGCCTGCGCGCTGGCGACATTGTGCGGGTGCATGAGCAGCTCACGAGGGTGCTGCGGGTGGAAGGCAACCAGGTGGACTTTGCCGATGAAGTGCCCCCTGCGGCCGTGGTGATGAGTGTGGGCTTCTGGAACTGACCGGATGGGCGCCCTGCCATTGGCGGATTCTGAAATGGATCTATGGTCAAACTGCATGCACGGGGCTGCCCCTTTCATACCCAAAAAAATGTGAATAGGTCTGCCCGGCCCGGGTAAATGTGCTTTCTTGCACCCAAATGTCGGCCTTGCCGTAAGGAACCGTCCTACAGGAGAGAAAACTACCGTCGTACAGCCATGCTCATCAAGTGGAAAGTGCCCAAGACCATTCAGTGGGTGGTGAAATTGTTTTTCATCTTCCTGCTGGTGTTTACCCTGTTCAGGGTGTCTACCTACCTGGCCTTCAAGCCGGAAGAAATCCGGCTGCAGGAAGTGCTCCCCAGCTTTGTGCTGGGCATGCGCTTCGACATACGCTGGATCAGCCTGCTGCTCATACCCATGGTGGTAGGCAGCCTGGTGCCGGGCTGGTCGCCCTACAGCTCTGATGCCACCCGCCGCATTTGGGTGATCTACCTGGCCACGGCCACCTTTCTGCTCATGTTCTTCTTTGGGGCCGACTATGGGCATTTTGCCTATGTGAGTACCCGCCTCAATGCCAGTGCCCTGAATTTCTACGAAGACGCGAAGATCTCCATGGAAATGCTATGGGAATCTTACCCCATCCTCTGGATGCTGGCCGCGCTATCTGTGGCCGCCTGGTTGTTTTACCAGATGTACAACCGCACCCACCAGCGCGTGGAAAAGAACAACAGCCTGGCCGAGATCAACTACCGCCGCCGCTGGTATGCCGTGGTACTGCTGTTTTTGCTCTGGGGCGTATACGGCAGCACCAGCACCCGGCCACTGAAATGGGAAGACGCATTTGTGTACCGCAACAACTTCAAAACCTACCTGGCCCTCAACCCCATGCAGAACTTCTTCACCACCCTGCGTTTTCGCAAGCCCCAGGCCGACGAACGCACGGTGCAGTACGTATACCAGCAGGTGGCCGATTTTCTGCAGCTCGACAAGGGACAGCGCCAGGG
>JALOMZ010000393.1 GCA_025455205.1 Chitinophagaceae bacterium
TGGTGCATGAACTCATCCTGCTGTTCGGCCTGCATAATCATCCGCAGCACACGCCCTACCTGCTGGCATTTTCCGACAAAGTGCAGGAATGGGTACGCTATGGCGAAACCAGCCTGCAGGAGTTCCTGCACTACTGGAACGACGAAGGCATCAGCCTGGCCCTGCCGGCCAACAGCGGAAACAACGCACTGGAAGTGGTAACGGTGCATAAGTCAAAAGGACTGGCGTATAACATTGTACTGATGCCGTTCCTGAATTGGGAGATCCTGCCCGCGGCCTTCAAGGCACCTACCCTGTGGGTCAACAACCGGGAAACCCCGTTCAATGCCATCCCGGTGGTGCCGGTGAAATACAACAAGAAACTGGCCCAAAGCGAATTTGCCACCGACTACTTTGAGGAACTGGTGCTGACAGCCATGGATAACCTCAATGTTCTGTACGTGGCATTCACCCGCGCACGGCAACGCCTCTACGGCTGGGCCCCGGGAAAAGAAAGCAGCAGCAGGTCTGCTGATGCCTTTCCCTTCACCCATATTGGCGACCTCATGCGCCTGGCTGCCACCACCATACTGGCACCGGAAGAGGGCGATGCCTCCGCCCCACAGTACGACGCAGAAAAGGGGATATGGCAGATCGGCGAACCGGTGTTCCGCTCCAACCCGCCCAAAGCCAGCGCATCCATACAGGCCAATGTGCTCACCTATACCCAGTGGCAACAGCGGCTTCGCATCAAGTACCAGGCACTCGCCAGCCAGACGGAAGAAGACATGGTGCTGCCCCGCAGGCAGGGGGTGCTCCTGCACGATATACTGAGCAGGATGCAGCACCCATCCCAGTTGGAACAGGCCCTGCAGCAAGTGCAGCGCGAAGGATGGATGGACGATTACCAGGCACAGAAAGTACGCAACCAGCTGGAGCCGGTGCTGCAACTGGAAGCCCTGGTACCCTGGCACGAAGGCAGGCTCAAAAGACTGGCAGAACGCAATATGGTAAACCTGCAGCGGGAACTGCGCCGGCCCGACCTCATCCTGTACAACCAGGATACCTGCCTGGTGTACGACTTCAAGTTCACCAGCGGCGATGACGCCAGGGAAAAACACGAAACACAGGTGCGTGAATACATGACCATGCTCACCCAAATGGGCTTCCGGGGTGTGCGCGGCTATGTGATCTACGGACTGGAAAAGAAATATGTTACCATCGATCAGGAGGCTTCAACAACAGCATAATGGAACCATTTTTACTGACCGTTGCAACACAGCTGCACCAGCGATTTCAGGGCCGCATGCATGAACTGGCGGTGGTATTCCCCAACCGGCGCCAGTCTGTGTTCTTCAACCACTACCTCAGGCAAGTGGCCGCACCGCCCTGCTTCCTGCCACAGCTGATGACCATTGAAGAAATGGTGGCACGATCCTCAGCGCTCGAGGTGGCGGACAACCTCACCCAGGGATTTGCCCTGTATGAAGCTTTTGCTGCCATAGCCAGAGAAGAAAACGACCCCGACATCCCGCCCTTCGACGTTTTTTATTCCATTGGCGAAACCATCCTCAAGGACTTCCGGGAAATAGACAGCTACCTGGTGAACATTGAGGAAGTTTGCCGCATATTGTATGACATTGAAGCCATCGACAAGGCCTTTGATCATTTGACCGACGAACAGCGCAGCTTCCTCCGGTCATTCTGGGAAGGCGCCAGGGACAAGGGCAATATCCAGGAGAAATTCCTGAAACTATGGGAGCGGCTGCCCCGTATTTACCAGCGCTTTCATGAAATACTGGCCAGCCGGCAGCTTACCACCATGGGTGCGGTGTACCGCCAGCTGGCCGGTGGAACTCCTTCCCAACCGGATTTCAACGCCGATTGGGCCCATGTGGCCTTTGTAGGATTCAATGCCTTCAACAAATCGGAAGAAACCCTCCTGCAGCAGTGGAATGAAAGCGGTTATGCCAGTATCTGGCTCGATGCCGACGCCTACTATTTCCATCCGCCCCACCAGGAAGCAGGGTACTTTATGCGCCGCAACCAGCTTGTGCTCGGTCTCCGTAATCAGCTGCCCCTGCACAACCAGAAAGCGGCAAGAACCACACCCATTGAAGTGATATGCCCAGGCCAAGATGGTGGAACCCTGGTGGCAGCAGATACAAACCGCCAACCCCATGCAGGCAGGCATCCTGCTGGCCGATGAAAGCCTGCTCCTGCCAGTGCTGCAATCCTTGCCCCAGGCGCCAGGCGCCATCAATATCACCATGGGCTATCCCCTGCAGCAAAGTCCGGTGTATTCCATGCTCCGTTTGTTTTTCGATGTACACCAGGATGCGCAGCAGCACCGCTACCAAACCGTGCATCACAGCCTGGTGAACCAATGGCTGCAACATCCTTTCTGCAACTGGCCGCCTGAAGCCATCGAAAAGCTCCAGCAGCAGATGCTGTCCAATAACATGGTTCGTGTGCCGCTGGGGCATTTACAGGAACACTCTGAATCGGCCGCTTTGTTGTTCAGCCGCATGATGGCCGACGGGGAGGTTTTTCAGCGATTACGCCAGTTGCTGGAAGCAGCCCTCCAGCAACCCTCAGTGCAGGAAGACGCCATAGCGCAAGGCCTCTGTGTGGCTGCCTGGAAAACCCTGCAGCAACTGGAGCCCCTGTTTGCCAGCCTGCGGCCCGCACCCGACTTGGCCTTCATGGGCAGCCTGCTGATGAAACAAATGGGCAGTCTCACCGTACCCTTTGAAGGAGAGCCACTGCAGGGCGTGCAGCTGATGGGATTGCTGGAAAGCCGCGGCCTCGACTTCGATCACCTCATCATCCTGGGTGCCAGCGAAGGCAGCCTGCCCCGCATCAAGCCGCCCGACTCCTTCCTGCCCGATAACGTGCGCAGGGCCTTTGGGCTTCCCATTCCGGAACACCAGGATGCCATCTTTGCCTATGTTTTTTACCGGCT
>JALOMZ010000003.1 GCA_025455205.1 Chitinophagaceae bacterium
GAAGCCTCACCATTGCCTGTTCACCTATTCCCTATTACCTATTCATCTATTGCCTTCCCTCATTTTCTCATTTTCATATTTGCTCATTTTCACATTCACCTCGGGCTTAGACATTCTTCCATCAGCAAATCAGCTAATTAGCTAATCAGCACATCCATTATGCCATTTTCACATTTGCTAATTTTCACATTTGCTCATTGTTGTTATAGTTTTCTAAAATCTCCGAAACTATTCGTAGAATAAAAATCCTGCCTATATTTGATCTACGAAAACATTCATAGATATGAAACGAATCGCATTTGCCCTCCTCGCCATGTTGGTACTGGGCGGCAGCCTGCTGGCACAGAAAGCGCCGGCCAAACCCAAAGCGCCCGCTGCTCCCACGCCACCGGAAGGACGAAAAGAGATCATCATTGAAAAGAAAGAAGATGGGAAAAATGAAAAGACCATCATCATTATCGACAACGGTAAGGTTACCATAAACGGTAAACCTGCCCAGGACTACAAAGGCGAACAGCGCATCATCATAGACGACGACATCGTGATCAACGGCAACGTGGTGCGTGTACCCGGTGCCCGTGGCGGCGTAACGGTTCGAAAGGCTCCCAGCCGGGCCTTCCTGGGCGTTTCATCAGAGGCAGATGATAAGGGTGCCCGTATTACAGAAGTGGTGAAGGAAAGCGCAGCAGCAAAGGCCGGTTTGCAGGCAGGCGATATCATTACCGGCATCAACGGCAAAAAAGTGAGTGGCAGCGAGGGCCTGCTGGAAACGGTACGCCAGTTCAAGCCGGAAGAACAGGTGGATGTAACCTTTCTGCGCGACGGCAAGGAGAAAAAGGTGAAAGCCACCCTGGGCAAAACCGACGATGCCATGGCCTGGACCATGCCGGAGGATTTCATGCAGGATTTTGGCCGCGACTTCAACTTCCGCATGGAACCGCCCATGGCCTTTGCCATGCCCCGTGGCCGTGGAGATGTCTGGATGTATGGCGACAGTCGCCCCAAATATGGTATGGGCGTGGAAGACAACCCCGATGGGGATGGCGTGAAAGTGAGCAATGTGGAACCTGAAAGCAGTGCCGCCAAAGCAGGCCTGCAGAAAGACGATCTCATTGTGGAAGCGGAAGGAAAGTCCATCCGAACTGTAGACGACCTGCGCGAGGAACTGGCCAAGGGCCGTGAAAAAAGCGCCCTCACCCTCAAAGTACAGCGGGGCGGATCCACCCAAACGCTGACGCTGCGCGTACCCAAGCGGATCAAATCAGCGGAGCTGTAACCCCTAACCAACCATTCCAAAAGCCCCTGCGCCCCGCCGGCCCGGGGGCTTTCTTTTTCCCGCTTGCGGCAGGCCATTACATTTGTGGCATGTCTGCACCCTACGAAATGGTGGTGGGGCTGGAAGTTCATATTCAGCTGCTCACACAATCCAAGCTCTTCTGCGCCGATGCCACGGCCTTTGGCGCCCAGCCCAACAGCCAGGTGAGTGCCATCAGCCTGGCGCACCCCGGCACCCTGCCCATGCTTAACCGGCAGGCCGTGGAACTGGCCATACGGCTGGGCCTGGCCCTGCAATGTGATATCGCCCGCCACAGCCATTTCGACCGCAAGCATTATTTCTACCCCGACCTCCCCAAGGGCTACCAGACCTCTCAACTTACAGAACCCATTCTCACAGGAGGCTGGGTGGACACCCTCCTGGGAAAAATACCCATTCATCATATTCACCTGGAGGAAGATGCCGGTAAGAGCATCCACGATGCCGACCCCGACTACAGCTGCATAGACCTCAACCGGGCCGGCATGCCCCTGCTGGAACTGGTGACAGAACCGGCCATCCACAGCAGCGATGCCGCCTTTGCCTTCCTTACACAAGGCGAAACCCGGCTGGGCACCAAGGTGGAGGTAAAAAACCTCAACAGCATACGCAACGTGAAGCGCGCCATTGAAGCCGAGGCCAAGCGCCAGATAGAATTGCTGGAACGTGGCGAACGCATCGTGCAGGAAACCCGCGGCTACAATGCCGATACCAATACCACCACCGGCCAGCGGGAAAAGGAAGAGGCCAACGATTACCGCTATTTCCCCTGCCCCGACCTGCCGCCCTTTACCACCAATGAAGCCCAGATAGAAGCCATTCGCCAGGCCATGCCGGCACTGCCCCAGCAGTTGCAGCATCAACTCACCGAAGACTGGCAGCTGCCCAAGCAGGATGCCGCCGTGCTCACCGAGGACAAGGCCTTTGCCGACTATTTCCTCGATGTAGTGGGTGCCGGCGCACCGGCCAAGCCCGCCGCCAACTGGATGCTGGGTCCGGTGAAGAACTGGCTCAATGAGCACCAGGGCACTATTGAACAATTTCCGCTGCCCCCATCCCAAATAGCTGCATTGATAACCATTGTGCAATCGGGCAAGGTCAACTTCAGCATGGCCGCCACCCGCCTGCTGCCCGACCTCCTGCAACAACCTTCGTCAGACGTGCTCACCAGGGCCCAGGCATTGGGTATCATCCAGGAATCAGACAGCAGCGAGCTGGACGCCTGGGTGCAGGAAGTAATGGCCAGGATGCCCGACAAAGTGAAGGAATACCAGAAAGGAAAGAAAGGACTGATCGGGCTGTTTGTGGGAGAAGTGAAAAAACTCTCCCGCGGCAAGGCCGACCCGCAGGCCGTAACAAAAATCCTGGAAGAAAAACTGAAAGAAGCTTAAACCATGCTGCGTTACCCAACCATCCTCCGTGCCATAAAGCAACTGCTGTACACCGGCATGCTCCTGGCCGGCCTTGCTGCCTGCAACACGCAACAGGAGCGCATACTGACGGTAGAAGGCGAGGTAAAGAATGCGGCCGGTAAAAAGCTGATGCTGGCAGAGCTGCCCTATGCCTCCAGCAACCGCATAGTCATCGACTCTGTTACGCTCGACAGCAGCGGCATGTTCCGGCTGCAATCAGTGCAGAGCCAGGAGAACATGTACCAGCTCTTTGTGGTAAACGGCCCCGGTATCCTGCTCATCAACGATGCAGACCAGATCACGGTGCAGCTCAATGCCAGCGATCCCGGCAACTACCAGACCAGTGGTTCACCCGCCAGCGCCTCCATCAAGGCACTGTATGAGCAATTCACGCCGCTGTACCAGCGGGCACAGCAGGCACAGGAAAAGGCCCAGGCCGCAGAGCAGGACCGCAGTCTGGGCGACAGCCTGCGGAGTGTGACCCTGCAGGCCCGCGATGCTGCACAGTCGGCCCTTCGCCAGCACTTCATGCAATACCTGCAAACAGAGCAGAACCCCACAGCCCTGTATTTCGCCCTCGGCATGGCCCGGCAATTTGTTACACCCGCCTACTGGAATGCGCAGGTACAGGAAACAGCCCGGCGCTACCCGGTGCATCCGGGCCTGGCCCTGCTGAAAGTGCGCGCCGCCACCGCCAGCGAACAGGGCAGTCACCTGCTCAACAAACCCGTTCCGGAACTGGTGCTGCCCGATACCAGCGGCAAACCCTTTGCGCTCAGCAGCCTCCGTGGCCGCTGGGTACTGGTTGACTGCTGGGCCAGCTGGTGCCAGCCCTGCCGGCAGGAAAACCCCAACATCGTAAAGGCATGGCGTCAATATAACAAGCGCAATTTCACCATATTGGGCGTTTCCCTCGATAAGGACCGCAATAACTGGCGCAATGCCATTGCCACGGATTCGCTGACCTGGCAACACGTGAGTGACCTTAAGTTCTGGGACAGCCAGGCGGCCACCACCTTCGACATACAGTCGCTTCCCTTTAACATGCTGGTGGATCCAAAAGGCATAGTGCGGGCCATCAACCTGCGCGACAGCCTGCTGCCGGCCACCCTGCAGCAAATGCTGCGGTAGACCCGCGTGCGTTGCCTACCTGCAAGCCACCTGTATTTGAATGGATGTCTTTCCAGGCAAAGTCTCCCTAATAGCCCTGCGCGTTCGCGAGGGACCTTGCGTCATTTCCAGCAACGTCTCCTCTATAGCCAGGTGCGACGGCCAGGGACGTTGCGTATACTTTTTTCGTTAGCGTATCTCCGATAAATTGATATCTGCAACCTCAAGATAGCTTGTGACAGGATAAATGCCCTGTTCTCCTGTAGCATAGAACTTCGCTGAACTGTGAGCATAATCAAGCGGCCCAAAGCAAAGGGCCCGATCATAGCGGCAAGGATTCATGTGATAGTAGTCCAGTTTTTGCAGAATGAAATATTCGGATTCGCATGACTTCCAGTCGAATGAAAGCTCCCAAACGTTATGGTTCTTGTTGCGCAGCCTTCTGCCAGGTTCCACCTCTTCGGACAACTTGGCCAACAGATGCTGCTCATTATTTTGCTTCAAACGGTCAATGAAAGCATACGCCATGAAACGCTTTCCGTTCCCAATGATGGTATTAATGGACTGGCCAACACTTCGAAACCCAATCATACAGTGCACATGATTAGGCATTATCACATAACCAATAATATAATGACCATTGAACTTTAGTCGATCGAACCAATTGTATACAATGTCATAGCCGTCAATTACTTCAATAAGTGGAATCCAGCGGTAACAAGTAAACGTAATAGAGAATATTCCCTCTGAATAAGGAATGGAGGTTCGTGTGGGCATGGCTCCAAAACAGCAATTTGATTGATCATACGCAACGTCCCCGCCGGGAGACGTTGCTAGGAATCCAATAGATGCTGCAGCTACTTTCACCCATAAGCCCCGGCATTTGAATAGGTTCACACCTTAACTTGTGCCACCAAACTTCTGAATTCATGCGCACCTTACTGCGTGTTCTGCTGCTGCTCGCCATAGCGTTACCGATTGTCTACCTGCTGGGCCCGGCACCGCCCAAGCCTCACTATGCCACCCCGTTGCCGACTGTTCCTGCCGAAGCCGGCTCGCTGGAAAAATATGTAGCAGCCATGGAACGTCAGCACCAGCTGAAACCCAATAACGAGGCCCGCATAGTCTGGTACAACGACAGCCTGCGGCAGCAAACGGAATATGCCATTGTATACCTGCACGGCTTCAGCGCCAGCCAGGAGGAGGGCAACCCCACCCACCGCGATATTGCCCGGCAATTTGGCGCCAACCTCTACCTGGCCCGCCTGGCCGATCATGGCATCGATACCACCGAAGAACTGCTGCACTACAGCCCCGAGCGGCTGTGGGAAAGCGCCCGGCACGCCTATGCCATTGGCCGCCAATTGGGCCGCAAAGTGCTGATCATGGGTACCAGCACCGGTGGATCCGTGGCCCTGCAGCTGGCCGCCACCTATCCCAACATTGCCGGCCTGGTGCTGATTTCACCCAATATTGAAATCAATGATCCCAACGCCTGGATGCTCAACAACCATTGGGGCAAACAAATAGCCCGCCTGGTGTTGGGCAGCAATTACCGCACAGCCGGCGATGACCGCCCCATCTACAAGGCTTACTGGAACTACCGCTACCGCATTGAATCGCTGGTGGCCCTGCAGGAATACCTGGAAACAGCCATGGTGCCCGCCACCTTCCAGCAGGTGAAGCAACCGGTGCTCACCCTGGCCTACTACAAGAATGAACAGGAACAGGACCCGGTGGTGAAGGTATCTGCCATGCGGGATATGCACGCTGCGCTGGGCACACCCGAAAGCCAGAAGAAATGGGTGGAGATGAGCACCACTGGCGACCATGTGCAAGGCTCACCCATCAAGTCGAAAGATGTGGAAGGGGTGAAACGCCAGATCAGCACCTTCCTGCAGGCCAACATGCAGTGGCAGCCCGTTACCCAATGAAACCCTATTTTTACCCGGCATGAACAGTGATACGGTAGCCCCACCAGCCCTGCAATATATCCAGGATGCCGCCAGCCTGCAGGCCTGCATAGCTACCCTGCAGGCAGCTCCGGCCTTTGCCTTTGACCTGGAATTCGACCGCGACCGCTACACCTATGGCTTCGACCTCTGCCTGATGCAGATAGCCACGCCTGCCACCTGCTTCCTGATCGACCCCATGAGTGGCCTGGATCTGCAGCCCCTGTTCCGCGTGTTTGAAAACCCGGCCATCCGCAAGCTGGTGCATTGCCCCGGCGAAGACCTGCGCCTGCTGCATTCGCTGCATTGCTTCCCCACCAACCTGGCAGACACGGAAGTGTATGCCAAACTGCTCAACTACGAACAAACCTCGCTGAGCAATATGCTCATGCTGCACTGCGGCATCGCCATCGATAAGAAACTGCAAACCAGCAACTGGGGCAAACGCCCCCTCACCACCGCCCAGCTGGAATACGCCGCCGCCGATGTGATCTACCTGTTTGGGCTGGAAGCCAAACTCCAGGACCTGGTGATGGCCAAAGGCCTGATGCCCTGGGTGGAAGAAGAGCTGGCCCATTTGAACGCCGCCCGCTATTCGCTGGAACCCAAAACCAATTTCCTCAAGAAGAACGACCTGCAGTTCATGAGCCCCTACGACCAGTTCGTACTCAACGAACTGTTCAAATGGCGCGACCAGCTGGCCCGCAAAAAGAATAAGCCGGCACACCAGATCATGTCAGAAGAAGTGCTGCGCCAGATTGGATATGGCCGGCTGCCCATTGAGCAGCTGCCGTTGCAGCAGGGCATCCATCCATTGCTCAAAACACCCGGCATGGTCCGGCAGCTGGAACGCGATTTCGACCGCTTTCATGCAGAAGCCCGGCAGGCCCGGCTCAGCCGCAAACGTGCCGGACAGGGACTCACCCCGGAAGAACGCAACACCTTTGAACAAGACAGGCTCCGGATGGAGCAGGCCAAGAAGCAGGTATTCCAGCCCATCCAGCAATGGCTGACCTCAGAGCTGGGCGAGCATACCATGCGGTTCATACTGAGCGGTACGCTGATCAATGATATTCTCCGCGGCGACACAAAGATCGGAGCGCTGCAACCTCCCTACCGGCAGCAATTGATATTGCGTGCAGCTGGCGCCCTGGGCCTCGATATCAGCCCATGGCATTAATCACCTCATTCGGGCTGCTGCCCGTCAGGGGTCCTTGCGGGTAATCACCACCTTCCAGATCCTGGCAGCCGCTTCGCTGGGACTGGCAAATGGCGGGCTGAAAAAAACATTGGGTGCACTGCTTTCAATGCCGCCCACTATATATCCGGCCAATACATGATTCCGATCCAGGCGCTGCAGGTCCAATATGCCATCCGTCCGCCAGAACGCACCCGGCGCCGGAATGAATTCGGCGGAAGCGCCCAGGTACCCGGGCATTTCCAAAGGCAGGTACCACTCACGGTAACCGTCCTTTGCCTGTGCTATCACGCTCACCGTTTTCACAAAAGGAACCTGGTCGTCGGTCAGAAGCTGCCCGCTGCCGGATACGGGGTGGCGGGCAATGCCCCCAAAGAAAACAGCGTAGCTGGTGCGCAGCCCGGCATGGTACAGCGGCAGGCTGGCCGTATGATAATGGTTGAGGCGCTGTTCAAAATCAGGCACCTGCTTAAATCCATCTTGATCTATTTGAACCAGCGAGGTGAAGGGCAGGTCGCGGTCGGGCTGAAACACCCCGGAATACATGGTCCACCGGGCAGACCCGTCGGCTGCCACCTGTGGCAGCAGGTTATAATCCCGCCGGTGCAGCACCGCTTCATCCTTCCACTCCTGCAACATCCTCAGCACAAAGCTGCCGGCACTATCTGCCAGCCGGAAGCGGCGGATGGCATTGGTGTATTGCTGCATAAAGCCGGGGCCATGATTGGGCCCGTGGGGGTTATATCGGCCGTCGAACCGCTGCCCGCCGGCCAGGTAGAATACGCCATCCATGTACCCGAGCCGGCCACCGGTGACGGCCATATCCTCATGAGGCAGCCGCACAAAGGCCGGAGCAATGGGAGCGCCGGCTTCCAACAGGCGCACCAGCAGGGGCAGCTTAACCACCACCAATGCAGCATGCGTGCGATGGTCGCGGGCAATTTCACTGTATCCATAGCCGCCGGTGAGGATGAGCAAGCTGTCGAGCTGGAAGAACTGCATGTTGGTGCTCTGTAACTGTTCGGCCAGGGCGGGGTCCAGACCCTCCGGTTCTGCCTGCCGGGTGCTGCCGCTGGCGGGATCCACCAGCCATATGCGTTGGTTGCGCCCCTCGGCCGCAAAAGAAGCAAAGGGTTGGCGCTTGTGCAATCCATCGGTACGGCCACCCATGAGCACCCACCGCCCCTGCCATACGGCAAAGGCATATGACTGCAGACCAGGCAGGCCATCTATAGTCACCGGTTCAAGCCTGATGCTAAAAGGAAAATCTGCGGGTGCAGCACCCGGATCCTGGGCCCGGGTACAGAGGGCGGAGAGCAGCAGCAATACGGTAAGCAAACGTGGCATGGTGTACAGGTTAACGCCGGGCAATGTATGCTGGTTACCCGGCCCAAACAGTGACGGTCGTCACGCCTGAAATTCCTGCCACCACTGCACCAGACGCGGCCAGAAGATGAGGATCCCAATGATCACGCTCACCAGCGAGGCCCATAGCACCGCGCCGGCAGCCACATCCTTCACCAGCCCTATCTGCGGGTGCCGCTCGGGATGGGTTTGGTCGGCCAGTTTCTCCACGGCCGTATTCACCATTTCCAGGGCTAATACCAGCCCGATGCAGAAAAGCACCAGCATCCATTCAGTAATGGTGATGCTGAAATAAAATCCGGCTGCCACTATGCACACGGAAACAATGGCCTGAATCTGGCCATGGGTCTCATGGCGAAAAAAGGCTGCCCAACCCTGCAGGGCATAGCGCACACGGGTGAGGAATCTTCTCATGCAGGTACAAAGATGCGGCATTTCCAGGCAGCCGGAAACCTTACTGCATGTTGGCCATCTTCTCGGCATTCTCTGCCAGCTGCAGGGCTTCAATGAATTCCTCTATCTCGCCGTTCATGACGGCATCGAGGTTGTATACGGTGAGCCCTATGCGATGATCTGTTACGCGACCCTGGGGATAGTTGTAGGTACGGATCTTGGCGCTGCGATCGCCGGTGCTTACCAGGGTCTTGCGCTGGCGGGCAATCTCCTCTTCCTGCTTGCGCACCTGCTCTTCATAGAGTTTCGTGCGCATCATGTTCATGGCTTTTTCGCGGTTGCCCAGCTGCGTACGTTCGGTTTGGCACATCACCACGGTTCCTGTAGGGATGTGGGTGAGTATTACCTTGGTTTCTACCTTGTTCACGTTCTGGCCACCTGCGCCGCCGCTGCGCGCCGTTTCCATTTTCACATCTGCCTCCCGCAGCTCAAAATCCACTTCCTCGGCTTCGGGCATCACGGCCACGGTGGCCGCAGAGGTATGCACCCGGCCCTGCGTTTCGGTGGCCGGCACCCGTTGTACCCGGTGCACGCCGCTTTCGAACTTGAGGGTGCCGTATACATCTTCACCTTCCACTTCCACCACCACTTCCTTGTAGCCGCCCACGGTGCCCTCACTTTCACTCACCACAGAAGCCTTCCATCCTTTCTTGCCGCAATAGCGCAGGTACATATCGAGCAGGTCGCCGGCAAACAGGCTGGCTTCGTCGCCACCGGTACCGGCGCGTATTTCCAGGATGGCGTTCTTATCGTCCTGCGGGTCCTTGGGAATCAGCAGTTTCTTCAGGATGGCTTCCAGTTCCTCGCTTTGGGCGGTAAGGCCGGGCATTTCTTCCTTGGCCAGTTCGCGCATTTCGGGATCATCGCCATTCAGCAGTTCCCGGCTGAACTCCAGGTCGGCCAGCACCTTCTTGTAAGCCTCAAAGGGTTGCACAATCTTTTCCAGCTGTCGGTATTCCTTGCTCAGGCGCCCAAACTCCCGCTGGTTACCCACCACTTCGGGGTTGGTGAGGGCCACGCCTACCTGCTCAAATCGCGCCTTGATGGCTTCCAGCTTGTCGATCATATCATAACCTTTGGGGCCGCGAAGGTAATTGATGCCGGGGATAGCTGTTAGCCCCACTGCAGCCCTGTCTCCGGCAGCCCCCTGTACACCTGGCGTTTCCCCCAATTATCCGGAACACGGGGAAGCCCGAACCATCGCAGCCAACAAGCTACCCCCCAAAACCTTATTTTGCACCCCGCCATGCAGGAAGCCTTCTTTCAGTACCGCACCCTCAGCCTATTCCTGCAGCAGTCGCTCAGCATGCGCCTGCTGCGGAGCGGTCATGCCGCCATGAGCATATCCTTCCTGTATAAGATGTTCAGGCAGCAGAACCTCATTGCCATACCCATGGCCGAACTCACCCAGAAACTGGCCGATTATATGGCCAACCTGGGCTTCCTGGAAGAAGGGGAAGAACAGCATTCCCTCAGCTATGTGAGCAGCGACTATTTTGAACGCGCCGACACCTACCTTAAACGATGGGCAGATGAAGACAACCGGTTTGTTACCATTAACGTGGACGAAAAGACCCACGAGCCCTATGTAATGCTCACGCGGCACACGGAAAAAGTGTTCCAGGCCCTGGAGCTGCTGCGCGACAAGGATTTTGTGGGCGCAGAAAGCAAGCTGCTCGACCTGTTCCACAAGGTGGAGGAACTGGTGCAGCGCACCAATGAAGATCCCGAGCAACGCATCAGGGAGCTGCAGGAAAAGAAGAAGCAGATCGAGGAAGAGATAAAGCAGATCCGCCAGACCGGCGAAGTGATGGTATTCGAGCCCTGGCAGGTGAAAAGCCGCTGGTCAGAGATAGAGCGCCTGAGCCATGAGCTGAGCGGCGACTTCCGCGAAGTGGAAGAGAACTTCAAGGAGATATACAAAACCATCAGCCACCGCCATGCCGATGCCAGCCTCAGCAAGGGACAACTGCTGCGCCTCACCTTCGACGCCCTGGAGGAATTGCGGAGCAACGACCAGGGCAAGAGCTTTTATGCCTTCTGGGAATTCCTGATGGACGAAGAGAAACAGCAGCAGTTCACCGCCATGCTGCAGCAGGTATACGACCTGCTGGACCAGAGCGGCGTGAACTATGAAAACCGCCAGCTGCTGCAGCTGAAATACATGCTGCATGCCGCCGGCATCAAGGTGCTGGAAACCAACCAGCTGCTGGGCTACAAGCTGAGCCGCATTGTAGTGGAAAAGGAACGGGGTAACCGGCGCAAGACCCGCGACCTGGTGAACCAGATCCTGCAACAGGCCCTGCAGCAGGCGGAGCGGGCCGACAAAAAAGAACTGGTGGTGTTTGTAGACGACCGGCCGCAGATCAGCATGCCCATGGAACGCCGGCATGGCGACCAGCCCCTGGAAAACCAGTTTGGCACTGCCCCCAACAGCGCTGCCCTGAGCATTGACCAACTCACCGACCTGCACAAATTGATGGACGATGGCAGCATCGACAAGCAGGAGCTGCAAAACAACATTAAGGCCATGCTGCAAAAGCAGAAGCAGGTGACCCTGAAGCAGGTAGTGGAACACCATGGCTGCCGCCGCGGACTGGCAGAGGTGCTGGCCTATGTGAGCCTGGCCGTGCAGCTGCGCAGCGCCAGCATACAGGCTGATATGGCAGAAGACATCCTGTTTGATGCGGAGCGGCAGAAATACCTGCAGGTGCCGCAGATCATTTTCAGTTCATAAACCGGCATCAAAAACGCGAACTGGAATTTGGAATTTGAATTTTTTGGATTTTGGAATTTGGCATTTGGAATTTGGAATTTCAACTTAACCTGTTCATACCATGAGTAGCTTATTCACCGAATCGCACCAGGCCGGCACGGCCTATATGCCGCATGTGGCCCGCGTGCAGCCCTGGGCCCGTTGCGCCGCACGCCTGCTTCGGGGCCCCCTGTTCGATGATGAGGAAGAGCTGTGGCACAAGCTGGTGATCTACAAAACAGAATTGATCATGTGGTTTGAACAGATTGCCGTAGAGCTGATCATCGACCAGCGTGATGGTTATGCCTACCTGCGGCAGCTGGAGCTTGACGACAAGGGCAACACCGTGGGCCTGGTACAACGCCGGCCTTTGAGCTACGAGGTCACCCTGCTGTGTGTGATCCTGCGCAAGATGCTCGATGAATTTGAGCTGAACGACACCAGCAGCCGCAATCTCTATATCACCCGCAAATTGCTGCGGGTGGAGCTGGAGACCTTTTTCAAGGAAAAGGCCAACCGCATGAAGCTGATCCGGGAGCTCAACCGGTACATCGAGGAAGTGGCCGAACTGGGATACCTGAAAAAGCTGAAGAACGAAAGCAGCGTAAGCGAAGACGATCGCTTTGAAGTGCGCCGCATCCTCAAAGCCCGCTTTGATGAAGATACCCTGCAGTATTTCCTGATGCAGATACGCCCCGAAGGCGAAACCGGACAGGCCTAGAGCCGCGCCGAACGCAGGCTCCCACATAAATGGAATTTGTGCAAATGGTGTGTTATAACCACCAAGGCACGAAGCAGGCACGAAGAACGCGATGAAAGACGGGACATCGCGGACTCCCTTGGTGCACTTGGTGGCCTTGGTGGGAAACGCCTGATTTCCCACTAAGCGCACGGAGAAACACAAAGGATCACAATGGGTAACCACCACGGCAAAAAGAACACGATCCAGGACGGGACATCGCGGACAACCTTGGTGCACTTAGTGGCCTTTGTGGGAACCACTTGATTTCCCACTAAGCGCACGGAGAAACACAAAGGATTACATCGGGTAACCACCAAGCTACAAAGAACACGATGTAAGACGGGACATCGCGGGCTTACTTGGTGCACTTGGTGGCCTTGGTGGGAAACGCCTGTTTTCCCACCAGGTGCCTTTACCACCGCATCAGGGCGCTGGCCCAGGTGAAGCCGCTGCCAAATGCGGCCAGGCAAACCAGGTCGCCTTTTTGAATGCGGCCCTCCTGCCAGGCTTCGCACAGGGCGATGGGCACACTGGCGGCCGTGGTATTGCCGTACTTCTGGATATTATTATGCACCTGGTCATCGCGCAGCTTCAGCTTCTGCTGTACAAACTGGCTGATGCGCAGATTGGCCTGATGTGGTATGAGCATCTTCAAGTCCTGCGGCGTGAGGCCATTGGCCTGCAGGGCTTCCATGATCACTTCCGGGAATTTCACCACAGCGGTTTTGAATACGGCGGGCCCATCCATATAGGGAAAGATCTGGCCATCGTCAATCATGGCATGGCTGAAGAACATCTGCGCTATTTCCGCCTCGTCGAAGCTGGCATATTTTTCTTCCTTCCAGTGGTTGGCATGGGTGCCGGGGTTGTACATGGCCAGTATCTCCGCTTCATGTCCATCGCTGTGCAGATGGGTGCTCAGGATGCCGCGACCGGGCTCTTCGCAGGCCTGCAGCACCACGGCGCCGGCGCCATCGCCGAATATCACGGTAACATTGCGGCCCCGGGTGGTGAAGTCGAGGCCAAAGGAATGCTTCTCGCTGCCCACCACCAGTATGTTTTTATACATGCCCGTTTTGATGAACTGGTCGGCCACGCTGAGGGCATACACAAAGCCGCTGCACTGGTTGCGTACATCCAGGGCACCTATCTGCCGCATACCCATGGCCCGCTGCAGCAATACGCCGCAGCCTGGAAAATAGTAGTCGGGACACAGGGTGGCAAATACAATAAAATCAATATCCTGTGGCGTGAGGCCTGCTCTTTCAATGGCAATCTTCGCTGCCTCAATGCCCATAGTGGTGGTGGTTTCTTCGGTACGATGGGCGTAGCGGCGCTCGCGGATGCCGGTACGCTCCTGGATCCACTCGTCGGTGGTGTCCATGTATTTCATCAGGTCGTGGTTGGTCACCACGCGCTCGGGCACATACATCCCGATGCCGGCAATAATGGAAGATGGCATAGCAACTGTATTGAATATGGAAATGTACGCAAAAGTAAGCAGCCGCGCAGGCCTGGCACCTGCCTCATGCCATCCATGCCGCAACCTGTTATTATTGTGCTATGCAGCAATTGGGTAAATATCTGTTGGTTGCCGGGCTGTTGCTGGCCCTCACCGGCGCCATTTTCTGGCTGGCCTGCGACCGCATCAAGTGGCCGCCCCGGCTGCCCGGCGACATCTTCATCAAAAAGAAGAATTTCAGCTTCTATTTTCCCGTCACCAGCATGATCCTTCTGAGCCTGTTGCTGAGCGCGCTACTCTGGCTGCTGCGCAGGATGAAGTAGCACTTATCTCAAAAGTCAATTTTAACCACCACGGCTGGAAGAAGGCATAAAGAGCACCAGGAAGACTTCAGGAAAACCAGGCATTGTGGCCATTGTGCCTCCATGTCGTATTGATGGTTAATTATTCTTCAGCACTTTTTAGATATGCTCCATACAGAAGCAGTCATCAAGCATAATATCATTTTATGCCATCAGGGTATTCATATCATGTTTAAAAAGAAACCGGCCATAGAAATGGCCGGTAACCTAAACTAACAACATGTAAATGAAGAATTGCTCAAAAGATCAGGGAGGGCACTTTGCTGATATGCCCATCGGCATAAGCCCGGTACACCTGGCGGGTGCCATTTTTAGCGGAAGCGAAGTAGTAGGCGGTTTCAGTGGGCGCTTCCACATAGTAAAGCTCCTCAATGGTCTGGCCCTTGAGTTCCTGCTCCAGTGCCAGGCGCAGGCGCAGGGGCAGTTGTGTTTTTTCCACGGCTACCGTGGTGGCCAGGAATTCCCCTTCCTGGTTGAAGAAGGCGGTAACGGGCTGTCCATCAATGCTGAAATCGGCGCGCAGCATCTGTGATTTGGCCTTACTCCAGCTAACCTGCTGGATGGCACCGAATTGCTGTTGGAAATTTTGACGGGCGGTGTTGGGAACCGTTACTGATTTCTTGCCGGAATTGGCCAGGGCGGCCAGGCTAAAAAGGCCGAAAGAAGCGGCCAGCAGAAGGCGTTTCATGTGTAAGTGTTTTTGTGTGAGTGAATGAAATGCGATACAAAGATGTTGTCCCTGTAACGTTGGTGCAAGCCTTTCGTTACAACCGGCTATATGCAATGGATGAAGGGACCGGGGGCAGCACGGCAGGATGAGCGGCGCCGGTTGTTAATGCATTTTGCTGCCGCCTGCCCAATTCCTGCGCAGGAATAACACCATGCATGGACCGCCGCATACAAAGCAAAGCAGCGCCTCCGGAGATGACTTTCTTTCCAGCCGTTTTGGTTACTCTTCTTTCGCGCCCTTTTCGCCCACAAACCAGTCTTCGCGGTCGCGGAACAACACATTGAAGGTGGTGAGCGATCCATAAATGCGGGTGATATACTGCTGCAGGTTGATCTTGTCTTCGTCACTGAGCACCTTGTGGCTGTTGATATTCTGTTCCAATACCCGCAGCCGGTCGCGCAGCATCACAATCTTATGGAAGAACTGTTCCACCGGTATTTCTTTGGGCTTGAGGGGTTTGTCGGCCGGCTGCAGCAGCATCATGCCGTTGCGCCAGCGGTCGCCCAGCGGCACGGGTTCGCCAATGCCATTCCAGTAGCGCAGTATTTTCAACAGCCTTTCCTCCACATGGTCGGCAGTCTCTGCTGCGGGCTCCACCCGTTCGGGGATCACTTCATCCACATCGGGATCCTGCTTGTCAATTTCCACCACCCCGTGGTGAATGAATGATATGAGCCAGCTGGCATGGCGTACTGACACAATAACGCCGGGCCCATATTTCGTATGCTGCAATCGGGTGCCTACACCTGGTTCCATAATGCCATAATTTGGGATACAATAATACCTACTATTTCGGGCCCATTGCAGGTATGCCGTACCCGTTTTATTTTTAAGGGTCCATACTTCAGAACACCCATGCCTTTCCGTATCCGTTCCCTGCACACCTTTGTGCTGCTTGGCCTGTTGTTGTGTTGCCAGCAGGCTATGGGTTGGGGCTTTTTTGGCCACCGCCGCATCAATTACCTGGCCGTTTTCCTGCTGCCGCCGGAAATGATGGCCCTGTACAAACCTTATATTGAATACCTGAGTGAGCATGCGCCCGACCCCGACAAGCGGCGCTATGCAGTACCGCAGGAAGCGCCACGCCACTATATTGACCTCGACAGGTATGGCCGGTTTCCCTACTCAAATCTGCCGCGCCAGTGGGACAGTGCCGTGGCCCGCTTTACGGAAGACACCCTGCAGGCACATGGTATTGTGCCCTGGTGGGTACAGGTGATGCAGCAGCGGCTCACCCAGGCCTTCCGCCAGAAGAATGCCGCCCGCATCCTGCAGCTGAGCGCTGAGATTGGTCATTACATCAGCGATGCCCATGTGCCCCTGCATGCCTGCTCCAACCACAACGGCCAGCATACCAACCAGCATGGCATACACGGATTCTGGGAAAGCCGGGTGCCGGAGTTGTTTGCCGACAGCCATTATGATTTCATGATCGGCAAGGCTGTGTACCTGCGGCAGCCGGGCGCATTCATCTGGGACCGGGTGCTGGAGAGTGCGGCTGCGGCCGATTCGGTATTGCGGGAGGAGGCCCTGCTCACGCAGCAGTTCCCTGCCGATGCCAAATACGCCTACGAAGAGCGCCAGGGCAAGGTGCAAAGGCAGTATTCCACCGCCTTTGCCGCCGCCTACCAGGCGCGCCTCAACGGCATGGTGGAAAGGCGTATGCGACAGAGCATCTTTGCCGTGGCCAGTTTCTGGTATACGGCCTGGGTGGATGCCGGGCAGCCCACCCTCCGCCAGCTGGTGCAGGCCGAACTTACTTTCGCCGATCAGCAGGCATATGATTCCCTGAACCAGCAATGGCTGAAGGGGAAAGCCCTGGGCAGGATCTGCGACTGAGCAAGCTCCGCAAATCTTGGCAATGCGGGTTACCATCGGGCTCCCGGGGGTATACATATGGCAATCCCTTACATTCGCCGCCTCCATATTGGCCCCACATGACCAACGTACACAATTTCAACTCCGGCCCCAGCATCCTTCCCCGCGAGGTGTATGAAGAGGCCAGCAACGCCATTCTCAACTTCAACAATACCGGACTGTCCATCCTGGAAATAGGCCACCGCACGCCGCTGTTTGAAGCGGTGCTGCATGAAGCCATTGCCCTGGTGAAAGAACTCATGCAGCTCAACGACTCCTATGAGGTTCTCTTCCTGCATGGCGGCGCCTCCACCCAGTTCTTCCAGGTACCCATGAACCTGCTGGATGCTTCAGCTACGGCCGCCTATCTCGACTGCGGTACCTGGGGCAGCAAGGCTATCAGGGAAGCCAAACATTTTGGACAGGTGCACCTGCTGGGCTCTTCCAAAGACAAGAACTACACCTATATCCCCCGTGGATGGCGCGTGCCGGATCATGCAGCCTAC
This sequence comes from Chitinophagaceae bacterium, assembly GCA_025455205.1. Classification (GTDB taxonomy): domain Bacteria; phylum Bacteroidota; class Bacteroidia; order Chitinophagales; family Chitinophagaceae; genus Phnomibacter. The sequence continues at coordinate 17,220 of JALOMZ010000003.1, forward strand.
TGCCACATCACCTCCAACAATACCATTGAAGGCACCCAGCAGCATGAGTGGCCTGAAACGGATGTGCCCCTCGTATCTGATATGAGCAGCGATATCCTCAGCCGCCAGTTGGACTTCAACCGCTTTGGCCTCATTTATGCCGGGGCCCAGAAAAATATTGGCGCCGCCGGCGTTAACCTGGTGGTGGTGCAGCGCGACCTGCTCGGCAGGGTGGAGCGTCATATTCCCACCATGCTCGACTACCGCCAGCACATCGCCAACAACAGCATGCTCAATACCCCGCCGGTATTTGCCGTGTATGTATGTATGCTCACCCTGCGCTGGCTGAAAAAGCTGGGGGGCATTGCCGCCATTGAGCCGGTCAACCAGGCCAAGGCCGCCCTGTTGTACGATACCCTCGACCGGCTGCCGCTGTTTACCCCCACGGTGGCCCGCGAAGACCGCAGCCTCATGAATGTGGTATGGGTGATGGAAGAACCGGCCCTGGAAGCCGAATTCCTGGCTCTGTGCAAAGCCGAAGGAATGGTAGGCATCCGCGGTCACCGCAGCGTGGGCGGTTTCAGGGCCTCGCTGTACAATGCGCTGCCCATGAGCAGCGTGGAAGCCCTGGTGCAGCTGATGGAGCATTTTGCCGCCAAGCGCGGGTGATCCGCCGCCGCCGTCCCCGGCCATCATGGCGAATGAAGTATATTGCAGCCCTCTTTAGAACGTGAATTGGACTTTATAGTAAAATACGCATGGCACACATCCAACCCTTCAAGGCATTAAGACCCGACCCGCAATTCGCATCACAGGTAGCCAGCAGGCCCTACGACGTAATGAGCCGGAGCGAAGCCAAAGACGAGGCCCGGGGTAATCCAAACAGCTACCTGCATATCACCCGCAGTGAGATTGACCTGCCGGACACCGTTGACCCCTACAACGAACAGGTATACCAGACCGCCAAGGATAACCTCAAGGCTTTTGTGAGCCGCAATGTGCTGTTCAAGGAATCAAAACCCTGTTATTACATCTACCGCCTCACCATGCAGGGCCGCCAGCAAACCGGCCTGGTTTGCGTGTCATCCGTAGAAGACTACAACAAGGGGATCATCAAGAAACACGAATTCACCCGGCCGGAAAAAGAGAACGACCGCATCCGCCATATTGTGACCACGGGCGCCCAAACCGGCAATGTGTTCCTTGCCTACCGCAACGTAGCGACCATTGACGAGTTCATCGGCCAGTGGCAGGCCAATCGTTCGCCGGTATATGATTTCACTTCGGAAGATGGTGTGAAGCACGAAATATGGGTGGTGAACACCGACAAGGTGATTGAAAGCATCACCCAGCTCTTCGATGAGCAGGTGCCCGCCACCTATATTGCCGATGGCCACCACCGGGCGGCCAGTGCCTCCAAGAGCCAGGAGCAGTTCAAAACGGAAAAAGCCCGCGCAAAATCAGGATGGTTCCTGACCACCCTCTTTCCTGCCAACCAGTTGTACATCATGGATTACAACCGGGTGGTGACTGACCTCAACGGACTAAGCACCGAAGCATTCATGGAACGGCTGGCTGAGAAATTTGATATCGGACCTGCCGGACTTAAGCCCTACCGGCCCAAGGGACTCCATGAGTTTGGCATGTACCTGGAAGGACATTGGTACCGCCTCACCGCCCGGCCCGGCACCTATACCGAAGACCCCATTGGGGTGCTGGACGTAACCATTCTGTCTAACAATATCCTGGAGCCCATACTGGGCATAAAAGACCAGCGCACCGACAAACGCATTGACTTTGTGGGCGGCATACGGGGCCTGGAAGCCCTGAAAGACCGGGTAGACAAAGGCGACATGAAAGTAGCTTTCAGCCTCTACCCCGTAACCATCGACCAGCTGTTTGACATTGCAGACAGCGGTAACGTAATGCCTCCCAAGAGCACCTGGTTTGAACCCAAGCTGCGCGACGGCCTGCTCACCCATGTGGTGGCCTGACAAATACTTCATCGCCGGCCATTAATGGTATTGCCTCTTGTGAACAGGGCGCCCCATACCGGGCGCCCTGTTTGTATTTGACCCGCAAGGGCAGAAAAAAACCGGCTCCTGCAACAGGTAACCGGTTTTATTATGGCAGCAATAGCAGCTTGAATTCACCGAATGAAAAATTGCGGGATTTTCCGGATCGGTTTTAAATAGCGGGTAAATATAAGGGGTTTCAGCCCATTCATCAGCCAGGCCTGGTGATCTTCCTGATTGGCACGGAGGCGATTTTTAAAGGAAGCATTGCTATAGCCCCCCTGCCGCATCTTCACCAGTACCTCGGGAATATAACAGGCATCGTGCTCATGCTTGAGGAGGATCCGCAGCATGAGCTCATAATCAGCGGCACTGCTCAGGTCTGTGTTGAAGAAGCCCACTTCTTCGTACACTTCCTTCCGCGCAAAAAAAGCCGGATGCGGGGGCATCCATCCGTAGTAGAGGTTTTTGCGCCTGAACTGGCCCGAACGCCAGGTACGCACAATGCGCTCCGGGTTGTACTGCTTCACATACTGCAGGTCGCCGTATACCACATTGCAGCGGGAGGCCATCAGGCGCCGCACCACTTTGGAAATGACATCGTTTGTATGGTACCAGTCATCAGAATTCAGAAAGCAGATCACATCACCGGTGCAAAGGCGCAGGCCCTTGTTCATGGCATGAAAGATGCCGCCATCACGTTCGGACACCACCAGCGTCTGGTGCTGGAACCGCGACACCACTTCCAGGGTCTCATCAGTAGACCCCCCGTCAATGATCAGGTGTTCAATGTGCGGGTAATCCTGTGTAGCCACACTCATGAGCGTATCCTTAATGGTATGCCCACTGTTATAAGATGTGGTTATGATGGATACCTTCATAGACAGGTTAGCAAGTACAAAGTAAGAATAATATTTCTACCGCGCAATTACAAACGGTCCTATAACCAGCATGTCCATGGCCGTTCGTTCAAAGCAGTCCAGCGCTTCTTCGGGCGAATTTACAATAGGCTCATTCTCGTTGAAGGAGGTATTCAACAATATGGGAACGCCGGTTAGCTGTCTAAAAGTATCTATGAGGGCGTAATAATCCGGATTATTTTTCTGACATACTGTTTGTAACCTGCCTGTTCCGTCTACATGGGTCACCGCAGGAATGATGGCCTGCTTGTCTTTTCGGATGGGGAACACCTTCTCCATGAAGGGTGATTCCTCAAAGAATTCAAAGTATTCGCTGGCATAATCTGCCAGCACAGAGGGAGCAAAAGGCCGGAAGCTTTCCCGGCGTTTGATCTTCTGATTCAGGAGGTCTTTAGCATCGGGCCGGCGCGGGTCGGCCAGGATAGACCGGTTGCCCAGGGCCCGGGGGCCAAATTCGCTTCTTCCCCTGAACCAGCCCACCACGCCACCCTGGCTGATGCGATCGGCCACCAGCCTATACAGGGTGTTGTCATCATCCACCCGCCGGAAGGCATGCCCGCTGAGCTGCAATATCTGCTCAATGTCGGTATCGGAATACTGGCTGCCGGTATAGGCATGGGGTATCCCGGCTGTGCGGGGATGCTTGCCCATCTGGTGGTATACATACAGGGCAGCTCCTATGGACAAGCCGGCATCATGACCGGCTGCCGGTACATATACTTTCTCAAAGGGAGTGCAGCGCGTGATCTTGCCGTTGGCCACGGAGTTCTGTGCCACCCCGCCTGCCAGGCATAGGGGGTGAGAACTTCCAGAACCTCTCCCAGAAAGGACTCAGGGATCCGCTCGAAAGCCCTGGCGGGATCCTGGCGAAAAATCCTGACAATTTCGGTTCGATTCATTCCTACAGGATAACCAAACCCGAAGCCCCATACAAACGGGAACGCTTGCCTGGCCATTCAAGGCGAAGGGTCGGGCCCACGGCCGGCTCCAGGAACAAGCTCGAAGAAGAAAGCTGAACCCGCCCGTGGTCGGGGGGCGACCTGCTTGGAATGAAGGGTCAAGGTACCTAATAACCTGGGATTCTCTGGTTCTTCTTCCCGGAGCTTTCGGGCTGCGACAGCTGGTTGCAATTCACGATGCAAAAGTCCACGGCTGAATTCTTGACGCAGATCATGTTGTTTAGCCGGTCCTCGCATTATTATCGGCCAAACTTCTTGGGGCATTCCTGGGTCCTGAATCCTTATGCCCTTTCAAGAGAGGTCCAGCGCAGAGGCGTCTGGATCAAGTAGGAGGACATCCATGGCACAGGCGATTTATGACGCTCAAAAGGAGCTGGGCAGGCTGGACGAAGAGGGCGAGTTCCCCAGCGTGGTTCTGCTGGATAGCGTCAGCTTTTGTAATCTGAAGTGCTCTATGTGCGTGCACCCCGAAATGACTCGCACGCGAGGCTTTATGCCATGGGAGCTCTTC
>JALOMZ010000110.1 GCA_025455205.1 Chitinophagaceae bacterium
GGATTGCCGTGAGCACTGGCAACAGTCCGTGGCATCCAGCCTGCTCTATTGAATGGGCGTTACTTCCTTTCCGGGTTTTGCATAGGCAAAACGGCCTATGCGGGCTGGCAGATAATAGGCATCGAGGCCAGCAGTACATACCAGCTCAGCCTTTTCGGCGCACAAATAGCCATCGGGTCCCAGCAGGCCGTCGGCCAGAAAAAACTGCTGGACCGACCCTATGATGAAATGGGTGCCATTCAATGGCAGCGGCAGCACCTGTTCCACCCGAAGCACCACCTGTACCGGGCTTTCGGCCACAAACGGAACAGGTATGCCTGGCCGCTGCAACAGGGTAAGACCCGTGGCATCAAACTCGCTGATCCCGTCTTCGTATTTGGCGCTGCATTGGTGGGCCTGCTCTACAAAGGAAGCGCCCACAGCATTCAGGCTCAGCCATCCCGTAGCTTCCAGGTTGGCCAGTGTGTGCGGACTGGCTTCCCGCGGACGGTTGACCAGTCCAATCAGGGCCGGGTTGGCCCCCAGGTGAACAATATTCTGGAACAAGGCCAGGTTGGGCCGGCCCAAAAGGTCTTGCGTACCAATGAGGAAAGCAGGCTTGAAACCACTGAGGCCACTGATCACATTGGCCCGGTAGAAACGCTCCCAGGACAAAAAGTCTGCGGCAGAAAAATGTTGCATGCACCTATAACCCCTGGAAGGGAACAAGGTTCAGGCCCTGCAGCGCGCTGCACGCTACAGGCTTTGCTGCATCAGGCTGTAAAGAATTTTTTTATCCGCCTCATTGATGCTGCGGGTGGTGTCGGCTGGTACAAAATGGATCTTATACGATTGAATGGCGGCCGCGGGCTTCGAAATATCATAGCCAATGATGCGCAGCGCCAGCATGGGGTTGAAATCGGCCGGCAGTTGCAGGCTGGTGGTATCAAACCAGATGCCATATCCTTCGCGGGCCAGGCGCTCCCAGGGAAACAGGCGGCTGGGGTCTACCTTTCTGCCCGGGGCAATGTCGGCATGGCCAATGAAATTCTTTGCGGGGATCCGGAAGCTGCTCTTCAGGTTTTTGAGCACCATAAGCAGGCTGTTGATCTGGGCATCGGTGAAGGGCTCGCTGCCATTATTGTCTATTTCAATGCCTATGCTGCTGCTGTTGAGGTCTGTAGTGCCACCCCAGAAGCTGGCCCCGCCATGGTGTGCCCGTAAGTGATCGTTCAGCATATGGAAAACAGTACCGGTGCGGCAAACCACGTAATGAGAACTCACCTGTGTTCGGGGCAGGGTGAAAGTTTTAAGGGTTTGCTCACAGCTGTTCTGCGCCGTATGGTGAATGACCACATAGTTGGGACGCCGGATGCTGAAATTGGTGGTGCCCACAAAACGGTCGCTGGTGGCAAAACTGTCTGTCAGCGGGTATTCGCTCAGTTCCTTCGCTATCCTTCGGGCTTGCTGCTTATAGGTCTTATTGGTTTTGCGGTATGGGTTGGGGCTGCAAGCCGGCAATGCGGCCAGCAGGCATGCGCCCAGGAGCGCCAGGAGGGATTTCATAAGCATGGCTTTAAATATCTGGGCCATGAAAATAGGGGGAAATGCAGGCCCCAAGGGCATTTCTTATCCGGCAAAAGCCCGGAAAAAATGGCAACCTTGCCTTTCCGCCATGGTCGGAATGCCCCCAAAATCCATGATTGTGGAAAACTCTTCAGAGTGTTCAGCTGCCCGCGGGGGGTGCCGAATGGCTTTGCCGGCAGGGCACCAAAGCACGCGGCTCTCAACAGCCATGTAACCACTGTTTCAGCCAGCCGGATGCCGGGAACCAGGCCGGGCCACACAAACAAAAAATGTCTCAAGACATTGTTTTTCAATAATTTATGTTCATAAAATTGCCTGCCATCATTTAGCTGTCTACCCCAAACATTGGTCGCGGCAGAAATTGGCACGAATGTTGAAACGTTCATGCTGAAAAGTTTTGCCAGGATCTTTTTGAACTGCTCCCATGCCTTCTTTTCTGCCTACTGAAAAAAAAATTTTGACAAAAGCTTTTTTTTCTCACAGAATGTGCATAACCTTGTGTAGCCATTGATGGCGCACCATTGATTGACACACTTACTTGCCCCCGGATCTGTTGACATTCTGTTGAACCAGCTAACTCGCACACCATCCATTGTTGATTGATTGAGATCTAAGTTATTGTATGAGGTACCACTACACCACTTACTTCGTACTGTAATTCCCCGTCTCCATCAGTAGAAATCCCTAACTCGTTACACCGAGTAGCCGTACGCTGCTACTGTCGGCCTTTGGTCGGCTGTGTCTGCGCTGCGGCAGTCAGGCCCCTCCCCCCTTAAACAAAACAGGAAAGTAGCTTCTGCTATTCCACCCTTGCTGCATAACTGCGCAGCAGGCCGGAATGCAGTCGGTATTTACTAACCCATTAATTCATTTGTGATGATCACCTTTACACCCGGTAGGGTAGGGGCATTTATTGCCGCTATCTTACTGTCCTGCAGCGCATTTGCGCAAACGGACGTCTTCAACCTCATGCAGCGGCGCGACCTGCGCATAGACCAGATCGAAAGTCTCGCAAAACGCTATTTCGACAGTGTGGGCACAGAAAGAGGCACCGGCTTCAAACAATACCAGCGCTGGCTTTATGAGGTAAGGTTTCACACAGATGAATCCGGCTATCAGCTGCCTCCCAATTACGACTGGGATACTTATCAGCAATGGCAGCAGTCCGGTAACACCGGCAAGTGGGGAAATCAGAATTTGCTGAATGCAGCAACCGACTGGACGGAGAAAGGTCCATTCAACTGGAACCGTACCACAGGCTGGAACCCGGGCGTGGGAAGGCTCACAAGCGTAGCCATACACCCGCTCGACACCAATATAATATACGTTACATCGCCCGGTGGTGGTGTCTGGAAAACCACCAACGCCGGCAATACCTGGACCCCGCTCACCGACAGGAACGGCGCGTGGATGAACATGTTCTCCGTAGCGGTGGATCCCCGCAATACCAATATTGTTTATGCAGGCAGCAATGCCGCCCAGCTGATCAAGTCAACCGATGGCGGAGCCACCTGGTCTTCTGTGGGCAGGTTCATGTCGGGCATCGTTTACAAGATCCTCATCCATCCCACCAACAGCTCCATTATTTACGCTGCTGCACAAAATGGCATCTTCCGTTCCACCGATGCTGGCATCAACTGGACCAAAACGTACAGCAATTCCACAGAAGATATTGAATTCAAGCCCGGCGACCCCTCAGTAATGTATGCCTCCGGCCCTTTCAGTCCTTCCTTTGCCCGCTCCACCGACGGCGGACTTACCTGGACGGCCCTCACGGCCACAGAAGGCATTACGCATGCCGCCCGTGCCCTCATTGGTGTTTCACCCGCAGACCCGAACCGGGTGTATGTGGTACAGGCATTTGGCAATGAATTTGGCAGAATGTACGTGTCCAATAACTCGGGGGCCAGCTTCACCGTATCTGTTTCGGGAAGCGCATCTGGCTGTACCAACTTCTTCGGATATGAAACCACAGGTTGCGGAACCGGCGGACAGGCAGGCTACGACATGGCTATTTGCGTGAACCCCGCCAACGCCAATGAAGTATATATCGGCGGTATCATTGTATTCCGGTCTACCGACGGAGCCAAGACCTTTACTGCCCAGACAGCCTGGTCGTATCCCAACTCCATCGGTTATAACCATGCCGATGTGCATGCCCTGGAATGGATGGGTAAGTCCATTTACTCCGGAACTGACGGGGGTATCTACATCAGCACTGACCGTGGCGACAACTGGAAAGATCTTTCCAAGGGACTGGGCATTCGCCAGTTCTACCGCATAGCAAACGCCAAAACCAACAGCCAGGTTTTCACCGGCGGTGCACAGGACAATGGCTCCAGCCTCTTCAAGAATGGTACGTGGTACGATTGGCTGGGCGCCGATGGCATGGATGGAGTGATAAGCCCGTTCGATGAGAACCTGGTTTGGGGTACTTCACAAAATGGCACCATCTACCGCAGTACCAATGGCGGTGCCTCCTACTCCACCCTTCCGAAACCGGCCAATGGCGAATGGGTAACCCCGCTGGATTACAACGAAAAGAACAAAACGCTATACGGCGGCTGGACTGGTGTTTTCAGCAGCACAGACAATGGCAGCACCTGGACCAAAATTTCCGGCAACGCCATCACCACTACGCTTACCACCCTGGCCGTGGCGCCTTCTGATCCCAGCTACATTTATGCCTCGCGTTCCACCACCCTGCATTATACCCGCGATGGTGGTACCAACTGGGCCACCGCTACACTGCCTTCCAGCATAAACGCCATTGCAGTTAGTCCGGCAGACCCCATGAAAATATGGGTGGCCTGTAACAGCACCGCCAACCGCGTATTTGTTTCTGTAGACGGCGGTATCACCTTCACGAATATCTCAGACAACCTGCCGGCCATCATTGCACGTTCCCTGGCCGTTACCCGCGATGAATCGGTTTACCTGGGCATGAACATCGGCGTTTACTATCGCGCTAATGGTGCCACCGGTTGGACCAATATCACCAGCAACATGCCGGCAGCCTCCATCAATGATGTGCTGGTACACGAAGACGCTGGACTGGTAAGAATCGCGTCTTATGGCCGCGGCGTATGGGAAAAACCTCTCGAAGCCACCAGCAGCGTTGTAACCTGTGGCACCCCCACCAACCTCACTACCAGCGAGATAACGCCCAGTTCCGGCAAACTCACCTGGAACGGCGTAAGCGGCGCCAACAGCTACAAACTGGAATACAAGGCCACCACTGCCACCACCTGGTCAGTATTGGCTGAGACGCTCTCCACCAATACCTATACACTCAATGGGCTTGCAGCAGGCACCGTGTATGAATGGCGGGTGGCAGCCAACTGCGATGGCAGCAGTTCCAGCCAGGCAACTGCCCAGTTTACCACCGCCGCTGCTGTTGTCGTTACCTGCAATGCGCCCACCGGGCTAGCCACCTCTGCCCTCACCGAAACCTCCGCCACCCTTTCGTGGAGCAGTGTAAGCGGTGCCCTGGCCTACAGGATTGAATACAAAATGGCATCCGGTAACACATGGCTTACCGCCGCAGATAATTATGCAAACACATCCCTCACACTGAATGGGTTGAATGCAGGCGCAACATACGACTGGAGGGTGGCTACCCTGTGCAATGGCGCCACTTCCGGCTACACGGCCGGTCAATTCCAGCTTGTTGCTCCCTGCCAAACGCCGGGAACACTCAGCACTACCACTCTCACCGAGAACAGTGCCACCCTTTCATGGACAAGTGTTGCAGGTGCTGCCAGCTATACAGTAGAGTACAAGACCACTTCAGGTACTACGTGGACCCTCCTGGCGTCTGCCACCACCACTACCAATGTGAACCTGTCTGGTCTGACTGCCTCTACCCAATACGACTGGAGGGTGAGAACCAACTGTAGCAGTTCTGCTAGCTCCTTTGCGGTTGCTTCTTTCACTACGGCATCCCCGGTAATCTGTGCCGACAACTTTGAGTCGAACAACTCGTCCAAACAGTCCAAATCCCTGTCGCTGGGCACTACCACCAATGCCAAAGTGGGCACAGCCACTGATGAAGACTGGTTCCGCTTCAGCACAGGCAACACCAGCTCCACCAACATCCGCGTTACCCTCAGCGAGCTGCCCGATGATTACGACCTCTACCTGTATGACAAAAACATCCGCCTCATCGGCAGTTCTGTCAATACCGGTAACAGCAGCGAGACCATCGTATTCAACAGCAGCACCACCAGAACCACTTACTATGTAAGGGTAGTGGGCAAATCCGGACGTTTCAACAACAATTCCTGCTACGCACTCACGCCGGAAAACAGTACCATGCCATGGTCACCTGCTCCGGGGGTAGCCTACTACAGCGAAACACAAGACGAAGAGACAGCTGTATTCCCCAACCCCGTAAGCACCCGGGTGAATCTCCGGTTCAAGAGTGAATCGGATGGCGAAGCCACCCTCACCCTCACCAATGCCGCAGGCGTTACCATCAAGGCCAGCCCCATAGCCGTATCAAAAGGCATGAACCAGGCCAGCCTCAACGTACAGGATGTGAAGCCGGGCATGTACCTGATGAAGGTGAGAAACCAGCAACTCAACATCACCAAACAAGTGATCGTTGTTCACTAAGCCAATAATGGTGTAACTATAGATCCAATCACAATGAACGGCCGGATGATTCCTCATCTGGCCCTTTTTTTTGCACGACAAAGAAACCCCAACACACAATAATCCGGCGGGCCTGCCAGTTCATAATGGGTATGAAGACCCTGACCCTTGTGTGGGCCCTGTTCTATGCCGGCCTGGCTGCCCTGGCCGCACCCTCCCCGCTGGCGAAATTCTCCCCGCAATGGAATCAGCGACGGCTGGACCGGGCCAATACTGCCAGCGCCGGTACCTATCTGTCGAAACAGGAAAAGGAACT
>JALOMZ010000111.1 GCA_025455205.1 Chitinophagaceae bacterium
CAATCATCGTTCCCTTAATAGGCGCCAGCGGGAGTTTCAGCCACAACAAAAATCCGCGGACATCCAATTTCATCCGCGTGATCCGTGTCCCATGATCGGCGAAGGGAACGGCTTTATTTCTTCTTCTTGAAATCCCCCCGCTTCCAGGCCTTGATGAACTCATTCCAGGCAAAGGGGTTCATGATGTTCTGCGGCGGCAGCTGTCCGGTGTAATATGCCGCATTGGCACGCTGGCGCAGGGTATAGTTGATGGCTTCCTTGCCATCGGAGGGGATGCTGCCCATGAGGGCCGCCCGCTTTTGCTCGTCGGTGTTCTGGCGGGCGATCTCGTATTCATCTGCCGGCACCTCGGTGTTCACGAAGTCGCGCTCAAACTGCGCCCGCGTAGGCCTGGCCCGGATGACCGTGCCCGGCAGGTAATTGGTATCGCTCACCATCAGCTGGATCACACTGTATTCATTGCCCTCCAGGTTCTTGGGAATGGTAACCGATTTGGCCTTGTACCCGATGAATGTGAAATCGATCACATCGCCCTTGAGAACGGCAATGCTGAAAACGCCCTGCCCGTTGGTGATGGTGCCGCGGCCCTTGCCTTTCACGCTCACGCTTACGCCGTCGAGTCCGCGCAGGCTGTCGGCCGTCATTACAATGCCGTAAAGCTGTACCACATTATTGGTACCGGATTCCTGGGCCTGCAATTTTCCAATGCCGGCAAGCAAACAAAAAACAAAAGGCATAAAATGCCGGAACTGCGTCATGTTGTTTCAGCTGAGGGGCGAAAATACCGGAATTGGTAATATACTGTCCAAACAAAGTAAGATGCCGCAGGGTTAACTTTGCCCCCGGTAAAATTAGCTTTAACAAAAACTTGGAGAATGACTGAACAGGATATACTCAAGGCGCTGAGCAATGTGCAGGAACCCGACCTGGGCAAGGACCTGGTAACCCTCAATATGGTGAAGGACATAGCCATCGATGGCAACAAAGTGTCGTTTACCATTGTGCTCACCACACCGGCCTGCCCCATGAAGGATATGATGGGCCGCGCCAGTGAAAACGCCATCAAGCTGCTGGTGAACAAGGAGGCCGAAGTGAAGGTGAACTTCACCGCCAATACCTCTTCCAACCGCCAGGACAACAGCAACCAACTGCCCGGCGTGAAAAACATCATTGCCGTGGTGAGCGGCAAGGGGGGCGTGGGCAAGAGCACCGTATCAGCCAACCTGGCCCTGGCCCTGGCACAGGGCGGTGCCCGCGTAGGCCTGATGGATGCCGATATTTACGGTCCTTCCGTACCCATTATGTTTGGGGTGCGCGGTGAGCGTCCCCTGATGAAGGATGCCGGCAACGGCAAGGGCATGATAGTACCGCTGGAGAAGTATGGCATCAAGCTCATGAGCATCGGACTGCTGGTAGACGATAAGAACGCCGTGGTATGGCGCGGTCCCATGGCCAGCAGCGCCATCCGCCAGTTCATTACCGATGTGGACTGGGGAGAACTGGATTACCTGGTGATAGACATGCCCCCCGGCACCGGCGATATCCACCTCACCATGGTACAAACGGTACCCGTTACCGGCGTAGTGGTGGTGACCACCCCGCAGGCCGTGGCCCTGGCCGACGCCAAGAAGGGGATCGCCATGTTCGGACAGGCACAGATCAAAGTGCCCATCATTGGACTGGTGGAGAACATGGCCTGGTTCACGCCGGCCGAACTGCCCGAAAACAAATACTACCTCTTTGGCAAGGAAGGCGGCAAGAAGCTGGCCGAGGAATACGACCTCACCTTCCTGGGACAGATACCGCTGGTGCAAAGCATCCGCGAAGGCGGCGACGCAGGCGTACCCGCGCTGGTGGGCGATGAGCCTGTTGCCAGGCAGGCCTTTGCCGATTTTGCAGCCCGCACGGTGCGCAGCATTGCCATGCGCAACGCCAATGTGGCGCCCACCCAGGTGGTGGAAATCACCACCAATTAAAGGCTTATCTGCCGGAAAGTATATGCAAGGGGTGCGGTCTGATACAGGGCCGCACCCTTGCTTTTGGCACAGGATGCAGGGGCGATAAGCAGGAATAAAAGACGACAAAATGGATTTTATTTTGGCAAAATGTCGTAAATTTGGGTATGGCCAAGCAGAAAAAGAAATCCCCCCGGCAAAACGATGCTGCCTATGTGCAGCCAGAGGCGCCTGTGTCCATCCTCTCGGAGCCTGGCCAGGCCTATGCAGATGCAGCCGGCATGGTCACATCCTTCCCCGATGAGTTTGACCAGATAGCCGCTGCCCGCAGGGGCATCCGCAAAAGCAAGCTGTATGAAGTAGCGGCTTTGTATGGTGTATCACTCGAAGAACTGAGCGGCTGGCTGCACAGCAGCTATCGCAACCTGCAGCGCCGTCCAGATGATGCCCTCCTGGATAGCACCCGCACTGAAAAGCTCCTGGAACTGGTAAATCTGGCCAACCGGGGCGCAGAAGTGCTGGGCACACTGGCCAATTTCCGGGAGTGGGTGCACGCGCCCATCCTGGCCCTGGGCAACCGCCGCCCCAAAGAATTTCTGGATACCTCCATTGGCATCCGCCACCTGGAGCATTTGCTGGGCCGCCTGGAATGGGGCGTATTCTCGTAAATCATGGAAGTATACCGGGTTACGCGCATGCTGTATCTGGACGACCTGACCGGTGAGGGCAGCCGCCGCCATGGCGGTCGCTGGAACCATATAGGCACCCCGGCCCTCTATGCCGCCAGCCATCGCAGCCTGTCCATGCTGGAAGCACTGGTGTACACGCCCTTCCGGCAACTCACTGATTATGGCCTGGCCGTGATTCACCTCCCGGACGAGGCGCCGGTGCTGACATTGACGCCGGAAGATTTGCCATATGACTGGGATGCATTTCCTTCGCGGCACAGTACCGCGCAACTGGGCACGCGCCTGCTGCAGCAAGGCAGGTACCTGGCTTTTCGGGTGCCATCCTCCCTGCTGCCCGAGGAGCAGAATATAGTGATCAACCCGCTGCATCCGCTGATGAGGCAGGTGCAGATGGCATCACAGCGCAGGCTCACATTTAATGAACGATTCAAACACATCATGTCATGAACAGGGATACCTTAATACAAGCCATCTTCAACAGCGGCAGTTACCTCTGCGTAGGGCTGGATACCGACGAAACCAAACTGCCTGCCCCCCTGCAGGGCCGGCCCGATGGCGCCCTCCTGTTTAACAAGGCTATCATTGATGCCACCAGGGACTTTTGTGTATCATACAAGATCAATACCGCCTTCTACGAAGCCATGGGGGTACGCGGCTGGGAGATCATGCAGGAGACCTTTGACTATATCCCTTCCACCCATCTGAAGATTGCCGATGCCAAGCGCGGCGATATTGGCAACACGTCGCACCAGTACGCCCGGGCTTTCTTTGAGCAGATGCAGGTGGATGCCATTACCGTGGCGCCGTATATGGGGGAAGACAGCGTGCGGCCCTTCCTGGAATACAAGGATAAGTGGACCATTGTGCTGGGCCTCACCAGCAACAAGGGCAGCGCCGATTTCCAGCGGCTGCCCCTGCAGAAGCGGTCCGAGGGCCTGTCGCTGGTCCCCAATGTGGTGGCCGGCGAGCGTACGGAGTTGCTGTATGAACAGGTGCTGGAAACGGTGGCTTCCTGGGGTACGGAAGAAAACCTCATGTTTGTGGTGGGTGCCACCCAGGCCGCTGAACTGGGCCATATCCGCCATATCATCCCGGGCCACTTCCTGCTGGTGCCGGGCGTGGGTGCCCAGGGCGGCAGCCTGGCCGAGGTGTCAAAGTATGGTATGAATGCCGGCTGCGGCCTGCTGGTGAATGCCAGCCGCGCGGTGATCTATGCGTCCTCCGGCGATGATTTTGCAGAAGCGGCGGCCACCGTGGCCCGGGAATACCAGCAGGAGATGCGGGGCTACCTGCCCGCCCGCTGAGTACGGCCCCATCAATGCATGCGGTCGCCCCGCGGCGTCAGCTGCAGCATCACCCGGCCCTCATAATCGAGCCATTCTTCCCAGCGCTGCCATACTTTTTCTTCGGGGATATAGTTCCGCGCCAGGTCGATGAAGGTGCGGTAGTGGCCGGCTTCGCTTTCCATGAAGCGGCGGTAAAACTGGCACAGGTATTCATCATCCAGCCCTTCGCTCAGGCGCTTGAAGCGTTCACAGCTGCGGGCTTCAATGAGGGCACATACCAGCAGCTTGTCGAGCAGCCGGTCTTCCTCGCTGCCACCTTTCTTTTCAAAGGCCAGCAGGGCATTCACGTACTCGTCTTTACGCTGTTTGCCTAATTGCAGGCCCCGCTTGCGGATCTCCTGCAGCACCAGCCGGAAATGGCCCCATTCCTCGGTTACAATGGGCGACAGTTCATCCACCAGTTCATCCTTGTTGCTATACCGCTGTATCAGGCTCATGCAGCTGACGGCTGCCTTCTGCTCACAGTAGGCATGGTCTGTGAGGATCTCTTCCAACGACATTTCCGCGAGGTTCACCCAGCGCGGATCGGTGGGCAGCTGCAGCCCGAGGATATTCTTCTGGAACGGCGTTTCCTGGCTCATGGCCGCAAAGGTAGCCGTCGCGGCCATCGAAATTTCCACCGCGCCGCCACCGGTTCATGTTGCATATGCTTTTGTCCTTATTTTCACTCCCTCCAAACTCTGTATTGCTGTATGCGCATACTCCCCTTTGTGATCAGTGCTTCCCTGGCTACGGCCCTGATTGTGGCGCTGGATTCCAAGATCGGCCCGGCGCCGCCCCTGGGCAACATGCTGAGCCCCTCCCATGGTTTCTGGCAGAACGCCGAGCCGCAGGATGCTTCCTTCTCCATCGACCTGCAGTCGGACTACCTGCAGGACAAGGTGGAAGTATACCTCGACGAGCGCCTGGTGCCGCACGTGTTCGCACAAAATGAACAGGATGCATACTTCGCACAGGGCTATGTTCATGCCCGCTTCCGGCTCTGGCAAATGCAGTTCCAGGTGCTGGCCGCCGCCGGCCGCCTCTGCGAGGTGCTGGGCGAGAAGGTGGGCGACAACAGCGTGCTGGAGGCGCATGACCGCAAGTTTCGCCGCATGGGCATGATGCTGGCCGCGGAGAACTCGCTGAAAGCCATGGAGTCCGTGCCGGAGGATAAACAACATATGGAGGCTTATGCCGCCGGGGTAAATCACTACATCAGCCAGCTCTCGCCAGCCCAGTACCCGGTGGAGTTCAAACTGCTCGACTATCAGCCCGAAGCCTGGACACCGCTGCATTCAGCCCTCTTCCTGAAATACATGAGCTACGACCTGGCTTCCGACTTCGATGACTTCGAAGCCACCAACCTGCGGCAGCACCTGGGCCAGGAACTGTATAACAAGGTGTTCCCCCTGCAGGCAGACTCCCTGGATCCCATTGCACCCCGCGGCACCGTGTACAACATAGTAAACACCCCCATCCCCGCCGCACCGGAACGCCTCGACTCCCTGTATGAGGCAGCACCCAGCATGGCGTTCGAACCCAATAAGCCTGACCCCGACAACGGCAGCAATAACTGGGTGATTGGCGGCAGCCGTACCGCCAGCGGCCGGCCCATTCTCTGCAACGACCCGCACCTGGGCCTCAACCTGCCCTCGCTGTGGTACGAGATACAGATCAGCACCCCGCAATACAATGTGTATGGCGTGAGCTTCCCCGGGGCTCCCAGCGTGGTCATCGGCTTCAACGACAGCATTGCCTGGGGCGTAACCAACTCCAGCCGCGACGTGATGGATTTTTACGAAGTGAAGTTCCGCGACAGCTCCATGAATGAGTACCTCTTCAACGGGGCATGGAAAAAGACCGAATGGCGCACGGAAACCATCCGCATCCGTGGCAAAGCAGACTATATCGACAAGATACCCATGACGGTATGGGGGCCGGTGATGTATGATGCTACCTACAAGAGTGGCCGCAACGATGGCAAAGCCTATGCCATCCGCTGGAAGGCCCACGACAATAGCCTGGAACTGGGTGCCTTCCGCGGCCTCAACCGCGCGAAGAACTACCAGGACTACCTCAACGCCATCCGCCTCTTCACCTGTCCCGGCCAGAATTTTGTATTCGCTTCCAAGACCAACGAGATCGCCTGGTGGCAACAAGCCACCTTCCCCGCCAAATGGCGCCGGCAGGGCGATTTTGTGATGCCGGGCTGGGACTCCACGTTCCGCTGGCAGGGCCTGATAGATACCGCTGATGTGGTGCATATGGTGAACCCGGAACGCGGATTCGTATCCAGCGCCAACCAGATGCCCGCCGATACGGCCTATCCCTTCTACCTGGGCGGGGTGCACGACGTGTACCGCGGTGTCATCATCAACCGCATGCTCCATAGCATGCAGGGCGTAACGCCGGAAGACATGAAGAAGATGCAGACAGACAACTACAACGTGTTTGCGGAAATGGCCCTGCCCATGATGCTGGGCCAGGTGGAAACGAAGGCCTCAGCAGCTATGCCGGCATCCTGCTGGATGAAGTGCGGCGCTGGAACCGGCGTGCCGATGCCGACGAAAAAGGCATGACCATTTTTGAAACCTGGTGGAGGAATTTTGCTGATACCGTTTGGGCCGACAACCTCTTGCGGGAAGACAAACTGGCCGTGGCCTGGCCGCAGGATCATACCCTGCTGGAAGCCATCCTGCGTGACAGCGCCTTCTCATTCATCGACAATATCAAAACGCCAAAGGTGGAAACCCTGCCACAGATGCTCACCGCTGCCCTCAACAAAACAGCAGAGGAGCTGAAGAAGGTGAATGACCTGCGCTGGGCCGTGTACAAGGACACGCGCGTGCGGCACCTGCTGAGCGGGCTACCCGGCTTCAGCCGGCTGCACCTGCCCATTGGCGGCGGTGCCAAGATCATCAATGCCACCAAATCCACACACGGTCCAAGCTGGCGGGTGGTGGTGCATATGAGCGATGAAACAGAAGCGTATGGCGTGTACCCCGGCGGACAAAGCGGAAACCCGGGCAGCCGGTTCTATGATATGTTCATAGACATCTGGGCCAGTGGACAGTACTACCCGTTGTGGATCATGAAACCGTCGGAGAAGAACTCCGGCAAAGTGAAATGGAAAATGACTTTTACGAAGGCTTAAGAAAACAGATACCATGAAATTCATTGCTGCTATAGTACTGTCGGCGCTGCTGGGATACCTGGTTTATATTTTCAATGATACCCTGCCCTGGTGGGGGGTGGCAGTGGCTGCCTTTATTGCCGGCGCCACCATACCGCAGAAAGCCGGATTCAGCTGGCTGAGCGGTTTCCTGGGCATCGCCCTGCTCTGGTTCTTCCTGGCCTGGTGGCTCGATAAGGAAAACACAGGCATTCTCTCTGCCCGCATGGCGCAGGTGCTGCCCTTTGGCGGCAATACAACACTCATGCTGGCGGCTACCGCGCTGGTGGGCGGCCTGGTGGGCGGATTTGGTGCCCTCACCGGTGCTTTCATCCGCAAAAAGGCGGACTGACCGCTTTTCACGTTTGCTTTGCAAGTGCCCCCCTAATTTCACGCACCCAGAATCAATCCTTCGCCCATGCATTTTTTCCGTAGCCTGCCTGCTGTATTGCTGCTGGCAGGCTATTTTTTGTGTGGCACGGCCTTGTTTTCCCAGTCGCTGGTAAAGGGCAAAGTGATCAACCCCTATGGGGTACCGTTGCCCTATGCCTCCGTGTACATCAAGGGCAATACCCGGGGCACGGTGGCCAATGCCGACGGACAATACAGCCTGGAGCTGCCCGCCGGTACCTATACCCTGGTTTGCGCCTATGTAGGTTACCAGAAAACAGAACAGAAGATTACCCTCGGTAAGGATGCCCTGGTAGTCAACTTCGCCCTCAACTTCCAGCAAACCAGTCTGGGCGAAGTGGTGGTGAAGGCCAATGCCGAAGACCCGGCCTATGCCATTATTCGCAATGCCATCCGCAAAAGGCCGGAATACCTGCGCGAAGTGGAAGAATGGCAGGCCATGGTATACATGAAGGGTATGATACGCACCTACAAGCTGCCCAAAAACATATTGGGGCAACCGGTGCGCGTGAGCGGTGATATTGTTGACAGCAGCGGCAAGGGGATCATTTATTTCAGCGAATCGCTCACC
>JALOMZ010000112.1 GCA_025455205.1 Chitinophagaceae bacterium
TATTCGAGCCTTGTCGATACATTGTGTAAGATTTCATGGGGCAGGAAACCGGCCATATGGGTCAGGATTGCATCCCGGGCTCCACGGTATCAGGCACAAAGACATAAAAAATAAAATCCGGCATGCGTCCGGTGGCCAGCTATGAAGTTGATCGCAGACAGTGGTGCTACTAAAACCACCTGGACCCTGGTGGGAGGCCCACGCAGGAAAACACTCCAGACCCAGGGGATCAGTCCCTATTTCTTTACCCCCGATCAGATCTCGGCCCTGCTGCAGAAAGACCTGCTGCCCAAACTGAAAGGGGCTGCCGTGCGGGCCATACACTTCTATGGTACCGGTTGTGCCACGCCGGAGAACAGCGCCCTGGTGCAAAAAGGTCTGAAGGAAGCTTTTCCGCAGGTACGCACCATCACCGTGCAGAGCGACCTCATGGCTGCGGCCCGGGCACTCTGTGGCAGGAAAAAGGGCATTGCCTGCATTTTGGGCACCGGCAGCAACAGTTGTGTATACGATGGCCGCAACATTGTACGCAACAATCCGGCACCCGGGTTCATACTGGGCGATGAAGGCAGTGGCGCCTACCTGGGCAAGAAAGTGGTGCAGTATTCCATTTACAACACCTTCGATGAAGACCTGGCCCACAAGTTCAGGCTCCGCTTTGCCACCACTTACCGGGAGATCCTGCAGCATGTATACAAGGAGCCCTGGCCCAACAGATACCTCGCCTCCTTTGCGCCCTTCCTCAGCGAGAACCGCGGGCATTATATGATCGAGAATATTTTAGAGGACGGACTCAGCGATTTCTTTTTCACCCACCTCTACAAATACCCGGAAACCTGGAAATATCCCATTCATTTTGTGGGCAGCATTGCCTGGCATTTCCGGGATGTATTGAAGGAGTTGTGTGGCTCCTTTGAGTTGCAATTGGGTGAAGTGATGCAATCGCCCATGCCGGGTCTGCTGCGATATCATGCGTAACATCAAGCTATTAAACTGCATTTTCAGCATATGTCGGAATTCATAAAAGTAACAGAGCAGCCTTCTAAATACAGGCATTTGGAGAATATGAGCGTGCATGAGCTGCTCGTGAACATCAACGAAGAAGATAAACTGGTGCCCCTGGCTGTGGAGAAGGCCATACCGCAGATCGGGGCCCTGGTGGAAGCTATTTCTGACAAGTTGCTCAGCGGCGGGCGCCTGTTCTACATTGGGGCCGGCACCAGCGGAAGGCTGGGCGTGGTGGATGCCAGTGAGTGCCCGCCAACCTATGGCGTTCCGCATGGCCTGGTCATTGGCCTTATTGCCGGCGGCGATGACGCCATGTTCAAAGCCGTGGAATTTGCCGAAGACAGTCGGGAGGAAGGATGGAAAGACCTTGAAAAATTCTTTGTGAGCGAAAAAGATGTAGTGGTGGGCATAGCAGCCAGCGGCACCACACCCTATGTGATTGGTGCCCTCCGCGAATGCCGCAGCCGGGGCATCATCACCGGCAGCATCACATGCAACCCAAATGCCCCGGTGAGCCGGGAGGCCGATTTTCCCATTGAAGTGGTGGTGGGTCCCGAATTTGTGACCGGCAGCACCCGTATGAAAAGCGGCACCGCGCAGAAACTGGTGCTCAACATGATCAGCACCAGCGTGATGATTCAACTGGGCAGGGTGGAAGACAATAAGATGGTGAACATGCAGCTGAGCAATGAAAAGCTGGTAGACCGCGGCGTGAAGATGCTGATGGAAAAAATTGGAGAGACCGATTACGACAAGGCGAAGGCGCTTCTCTTAGAGCATGGCAGCGTGAAGAATGCTGTGGAAGCCGTGAGTCGTTGATGCCTGCACAGGGGCTTGACATTGTGCCGGATTTTTCGTACCTTTTCGGGACAAACCCTATACTATGCGCCGAATTTTACCCTTCAGCACACTGCTGCTATCGTTGAGTGCCTTTGGGCAGGAAGCCCTCTATGGTGTGACCGGCGATCAGGCCGGCCTTATAAACTGGACCAAGATCCGGACGATGGGTCAGGATGGGCAGGCTTCCGGCAACATCCTGCTGGATGGCGCCAAGCCGGCCTTTTACTTTGATGCCCAATCCAGGAGGAAGGTTACGCCGCAACTCAATGGCGTGGGACCTGATGCATTACCCGGCGCCACGGGCATAGCGGCCCTGGCATACGACAAAGCCAATAACCGGCTGTATTTCTCGCCATTGTTCCGGGATGGCGGCATACGCTATATAGATCTGGCCAGCGGCACCCAGCAGAAGGTGGTAAATGTGTTTGATGACCGCTACAACCTGGTAGACCGGGCGCGGGATGGAGAAGGTAAGAATATCACCCGTATGGTCATAGGTCGCCAGGGTATCGGCTACGCCATCAGCAATGATGGCAACAGCTTTATCCGATTCAGCACGGGCAGCGATGCACGTATGGAAAACCTGGGCACGCTGGTGGATGCAGAGTCCAATGGCGCCAACTCGGTGCACAATCCCTGCACCGCCTGGGGCGGCGACCTGGTGGCCGCAGCCAATGGCGACCTCTATTTGTTCACTATGCGCCAGATGGTGTTCCGCATCCAGCCCGACAGCCGGGTGGCCACCTACCTGGGCAATCTGAAGGGCCCCAATGATCAGTTCACCGTAAACGGTGCTGCTGTGGATGCCAGTGGCAAAGTGATCCTTTCATCGTCCATTGCGGCCGGTATCAAATGGGTGATTGATGATATGAATACCCTGCAGGCCCGCGAAGAGAAGGATCCGCAGTGGCTGAACGCTTCCGACCTGGCTTCGGCCCACCTGCTGTTTGCCAAAGCTGCCTCCAAAGAGGTGGTGCAACCTGCAGCCATCACCGGCCGGGTAGGACTGTATCCTAATCCTGTTACGCAGGGCATCCTCACCGTTGTTTTCAACGACATGCCCCCCGGCAAATATGACATCACAATCATGAATGCCGCCGGCACCAGCATGATGGGCAAAACAGTTATGGTGCAGCAGAAAGGCCAGACGGAAACCATGAACACCGGCCGCCTGGCCAAAGGACTTTATGTGCTGCGCATCACCAACGGCGGCAGGCAGGAGGCCTTTGCTGAAAAGGTACTGGTACAATAAATAACACCATGCCGGACCACCGGTCATGATACCTACATCAGTTGAAATCGGGAAGCGTCGGCAGGAGCCGGCGCTTCCTGATTTTACAGGCAGGCAGGGGCAAAAGATCACGCAATCACGCGTAAGTTTGACGTCAACTATGATGCAAAAACCAGTTGCCTATTTCCGGATGATGCGGCGTAAGTTCTCGCTGCACCGCGACAAGCTTACGCCACAGGAGACAGAGCAACTCATACGCGATGGGGTTGGTTTTACGGGTGCCAACCTCTGGATACTGGTGTTCGCCATTTTGCTGGCCTCGCTGGGGTTGAATATGAACAGCGTGGCGGTGATTATCGGGGCCATGCTCATTTCGCCGCTGATGGGGCCCATTATGGGGCTTGGGCTGGGGGTGGCCATCTATGATTTCCAGCTCATGCGGCTGTCGTTCCGCAACCTCAGCCTGGCGGTGCTCACCAGCCTGGTTGCCTCCACCCTTTACTTTACCCTGACACCGTTCAAAGATGCCGGCAGTGAGTTACTGGCACGCACATCTCCGTCGTTTTATGATATACTCATTGCTTTCTTTGGTGGCCTGGCGGGCATGGTGGCAGCCAGCAGCAGGTTCAGGCAAAGCAATATTGTGCCCGGGGTGGCCATTGCCACCGCCCTTATGCCACCCTTGTGTACGGTAGGCTACAGCCTCGCCAATGGCCGTTTCGGCGATGCGCTCGGGGCGCTGTACCTGTTTTGTATCAACAGCGTTTTCATCAGCCTGGCCACTATTTTGGTAGCCAGGATCCTGCGCTTCCCCTTTCAATCGTATCCGAACAAAGCCTTTCAGCGGCGCATGCATACCTATGTCACCATCACCATCCTGGTCACTATCATCCCCAGCGTATTCCTCACCTGGCTGTTGCTGGAAAAGCACCTGCACCAGCAGCGGGTGGGCAGGTTCCTGGAGGCAGAACTCCATTTCCGGGACCGCCATCTGGTGAGTTATGAAACACGGTTTCGCGAAACACCGCGACGCCTCGATATTGTGATGATCGGCCGGCCTTTTGACAGCATGGAACTGACAGCGCTGAACAGCAGGCTGGAGGATTATGACCTGCAGGATACGCGCCTGTATGTTAGGCAGCAGTATGAAGACACTGCCTCCGGGCGAAGAATGACCATGGGGCTGCAAACATCCATTGAAGTGAATGCCATGGCCATTGCGAACCTCTACCGTGAGCTGGACAGCCTGCGGCGCAGCCAACCATCCGCACCTGTCAACAGGCTGCCCGACACCCTGCTCCGAAGCCTGCAGGCCATGGAGCCTGGCATACAACGGTTAAGTCTGGAGCCGCAATACAGCGTTGGCCTGGTGGCAGGCAACCAGGTGGCTGCAGATACGGCCTGGCTGGTAGACCTGCAGGGTACCAGGAAGCCCCCGGCGAACAGGCTGAATGAGCTGAAAGCCGTGGCGGAAAGACTCCTGCGGTCGCAACAGGTTCGGCTGCAGTTCAGGGTGCAATAATTTTTGGAGGCTGAATGTTGGCAGACCATATTTTTGAACGATGAGTTATCAGGCAACCGTGGCAGCAGAACAGGAGCTCTTACAGTACAGCGTGGAGTCCTTCACCTTTGATTCCGCATTTCTGGACCGTACGGTGAAGCTGGATGCCTATTTGCCCATACAGCACCATCCTGCCCATGGCATGTCGTTGCTGCTGGTGAACGACGGGCAGGACCTGCCCAAAATGCCCTTCGGGCCGCTGCTGGATCAGCTCTTGCATCAGGAGCATATCAAGCCTGTGCTGGTGGTGGGTATCCATTGCAACGAAGACCGCAGGCTGGAATATGGCACGGCCGATATCCTGGATTTCATGAACCGGGGCGCCCGCGCCAAATACCACCGCAAATTTGTTTTGCGGGAACTCATTCCGCTGATCCGCCAGCGCTTCCATCCCTTCAGCTTCACGGATATCTCCTATGCCGGTTTTTCGCTGGGCGGCCTTTCGGCACTGGATGTGGCCTGGAAGCACCCCGAGGTATTTACGCGGGTGGGAGTGTTCAGCGGTTCCCTTTGGTGGCGCCTGCGCGACCTCAACGACGGGTATGAGGAAGAAACAGACCGCATCATGCACAAACTCATCCGGGAGGGTAACTATGCGCCGCATATGAAGTTCTTCTTCGAAACGGGCACCCAGGATGAGAAAATGGATCGCAACCACAACGGCATCATAGACAGCATAGACGATACCCTCGACCTCATACGTGAGCTGGAGCAGAAGGGATACTGCCGCAAACACGACATCCATTACCTGGAGCTGCCCGACGGCCGGCACGATGTACCCACCTGGGCCCGCGCTTTTCCCGATTTCCTGAAGTGGGGCTGGGGCCGCTGACCCTTTGTACTGCCCGCACTTTTTCCAACAGGCTGATTTCGGTCATAGTCAGGGAAGA
Source organism: Chitinophagaceae bacterium (assembly GCA_025455205.1). GTDB lineage: Bacteria > Bacteroidota > Bacteroidia > Chitinophagales > Chitinophagaceae > Phnomibacter. The sequence continues at coordinate 5,531 of JALOMZ010000112.1, forward strand.
TGAAGGATACTAACTTGTCGTGTATCAAAATCTATCCATTATGACTAGGATCCTGGTTCCTGTTGATTTTTCCAAAATTTCGCTCAATGCGGCCGAATATGCCATGGGTATGGCCGGCGCACTGGAGAAAGCAGAGGTAATACTCTTTCACGTGTATCCGCCTACCGGTATCGGATCCGATGGCTCGCCGGTGGAAGTGTCCGACGACAAGCGCCGCAAGGATGCAGCACAGATGCTGGAAGACCTGCAGGTACACCTTTTCAATATTGCACCGGTGCCTACTGATTTCCGGTATGGCGATGGGGAATTTCTGACAGGTATCCGAACCCTGCTGGCACAGGAGCATTTCGACCTGATTGTGATGGGCATAGCCCATGCTTCGGCCGTGGAGGAACGCCTGCTGGGCAGCAGTGTATTCAATGTGATTGAGGAAAATACGATTCCCGTTGTAATTGTGGGCGATGGCATGACCTACAAGCAAATGAAGCGGATAGCCCTGGCTGTTGAATTGTCCGACGTTCATCAGTCGGTTCCCTTTGGAAGGATGAAAATGTTTCTGGACAGCTTCAAGCCTGAACTGCATTTAGTCTATGCCACGGAAGAAGCCGGCCAGCCGCTTACGCAAAACCAGGAGCAGGAGAAGCAGAAACTGATGGATATGTTCAAAGACTATGCGCCGAAGTTCACCACGCTGCAGATGTATGATTTTGTGGAATCACTGAACACTTTTGTACACCAGCGGGAGATTGACCTCCTGGTGATGATGCCCCGGAAGCTGTCGCTCTGGCAGCGGTTCTTTGGTTACAGCCATACCCGCAAGCTGGCCTTCCATGGCATTGCACCCATTGTAGCCATGCACGACTAGCGTTTAGCCCATAAAGGCTCTTCTAAACAAAGCCCCTGCATCACCAAAATGCAGGGGCTTTGCTT
>JALOMZ010000113.1 GCA_025455205.1 Chitinophagaceae bacterium
GAAGACATGACCACTACTTATTGAGGGTGCATCCAACCTTCAGATACCGGAATTGCTGCAATATTCACCAACAGGTTGCCCCGCTGTGGCAGTTTGACGCTAAATCTGGCGCCGGTCTCCAGACCGGTGCCCGCCAATACAAATACGCAACGGTGTCAGCCACCTAAGGGTGGACAGACACCGACTCTTAACTGGCGCAGGTCTCCAGACCTGTGCCCGCTATTACAAATACGCAATGGTGTCAAACGCCTGAGGGTGGACAGACACCGACTCTCTACTGGTGCAGGTTTCCAGACCAGTGCACGCCAATGAGGGGCAGCCGCCTAAAGCCTTACTCAAGCTGCACACCGGTATCAGACAATATCACTGAATGCAGGTATTTTTTTTACCTGTTGTGCAATGGACCTTCGGCGCAACCTGCACAAATATGAGATACATTCTTTTTAGCCTTGTTGCCCTCTTGCTGCCCCAGTTGCATTTAAAGGCCCAGGTGGGCATTGGTACCAAGTTCCCTTCGCCCTCAGCCGCGCTGGAAGTAAGCAGTACCAATAAGGGGGTGCTGTTCCCGCGCTTGACCAGTGCGCAACGCAAGGGGATACCCAACCCTGCTGCTGGCCTGATGGTTTTTGACCTCGACAAAAACGCCTATTATTTTTTTAATGGAAGCGAATGGATGCCCTTGGGCGTTACATCTGCTACCAATTTGAAAGGCGTGGAAATATCTGCCCCTTTCAAACAGTATGATCTATTCGGTCGCGCGGCAGCCATTTCGGGGCTTTATGCGGCTGTTTCTGCGCCTAATTATGACACTTTGTCTTTCTCAGATATCGGCACCGTGATAATTTACCGTAAATCAGATGAGGGGTGGCGTTTCCATCAGTGCATACTGGCCCCCGATTATGAATCCAATGACCAATTTGGCACAGCCCTTGACATGAGCGGGGATTACCTGGTGGTGGGTGCGCCATATAAAATGGTCGAGAAGGTCAGCGCAGCAGGGAAAGCATACGTGTATAAGCTCAACAAGGCCAGCGGTTTTTTTGAAATAGATGGCCAACTGACGTATCCCGCCGGGCCTTCCAACCAAAGTTATTTTGGTTTCTCTGTGGGCATCACCCATCGCAGTCCGGTACCCGGCGGCATAGCCGTGATCATTGGGGCCCCGCTGCAGAAAATTGCCGATGAACAGGTTGGAACAGGAACTGCCTCGGTATTCCAGCGCAATGAGACAGAAAAATATGTCCACCTCAATACCATCAATGGATTTCAGCGTGTTGAGCAGTTTGGTATGGCGGTGGACATAGATTCCAACCTTACCATTGTAGGGGCACCGGGATATGATTCCACAACAAGCGGCGGCGTGAGATTCAATGAAACAGGCCGTGTACAACTCAACCGTTTCTCCAACGGTGATTACGCCACCGTTGATATCAATCTGTCACCCTCCCCAGACACCGCAAATGGGAATGGCGCTTTTGTCAAGCTGGACGGGGCCTCTTTTGCTTTTGGCCCCACCAATCTGGCTCAAAGCAACCCAGGTGCGAGACTGCGCATATACCTGCGAATTAGTGAAGGATTTGTTCCTACTTTATTGAGCTTTGATGATCACCTCTCCCGATTTGAAGGGAATGCCAACAGCCGTGCTGTTGGCTACCAGGCAGCATTTACGCCAAACCGCATTATTGTAGGGGTTCCCCATCAGTATTTTACCCCTTATTCCTCTGGAGGATCATCCGGATTAAGAGATTACGTCCTTGAATTCAAACGAACAACATCATCGCCCTTCCCGTTATACCGACAGGTTTTCCCTTTTGATGATGGTTCCGTAAACACCAGAATGGGCTCCGCGGTAGCTGCCGATGGCTACCAGGTAGTTGTTACCATGCTCAGTTACCCCAATGATGATGGCACCTTTGGCCGGGTAATGTTCTATACCACCGATTAGCATGCCCCATACCTTGCTGGCGCGGGTCTCCAGGCCTGTGCCGGCATGCGAACTACTGGAATACCGTTGGGTAATGCATCATGTGCATCATCCAAATTCCAAAAACAGGTTGCCCCTCCGGGGCAGATTGAAATGCGTTCCCCTAAACTGGCACGGGCCTCCAGACCTGTTCACTCTTTGCTGGCGCGGGTCTGCAGACCGGTGCCCACCAATACAAATACGCACTGGTGTCAGCCACCTAAGGGTGGACAGACACCGACTGTTTGCTGGCGCAGGTCTCCAGACCTTTGCCCACCGAATAAATGATGCGCCTGTGGCAGCCACCCTTGTCGGTTCACCCAAAGAGTATCTGACATGGAAGTCATACAATATCGTACAGCCTGAATGCAATCCGCTGTGCTCCACCGTGCCTTCCTCAGTATCCTCTGTGGTTATACTTCGCCGCAACCTACTTCGCTCCCCATCAAGCCAATCCCGTACCGTCTTCAATACGCACCATGATGGGTTCCGGCTGCACACCAAAAGCTTTGAAATAGGCCGCCGAAGCATCTTTAATGAAGGCATCCACCCCATCCTGATGCACCAGGTTGATGGTACAGCCACCAAAGCCACCGCCCATCATGCGGCTGCCAATCACCTGCGGATGCAGGCGGGCCTGCTCCACCAGCAGGTCAAGTTCGGCACAGCTCACCGCATACGCCTTGCTTAATCCTTCATGGGTGGCAAACATTTTTTGTCCGAAGGCTTGCAGATTACCGCTGTTAAGGTCTTCGCAGCCTGCCAGCAGGCGCATATTTTCCTCTATTACATACCGGCATCGCTGGTAAACGATATCATCGTGCGGCACACAATCGTCCAGCATGGCAAGTGTTACATCACGCAGTGAAGCTACATCCGGATAGCGTTGCTGTACCATGTGCACGCCAGCCTCGCATTGCTGACGGCGTTCGTTGTATGCTGAGGAGGCCAGGGAGTGTTTCACCTTCGTATCCAGCAGCAACAAGGTATACGCGCCGGTGTTGAGGGGATAATATTCATGTTCCAGAGAGCGGCAATCCAGCCGGATCACATGATCCTTCTTCCCGAACAGGCTGGCATACATATCCATGATGCCGCATTTCACGCCGGCAAACTCATGCTCGGCACGCTGGGTCATCAGTGCCATCTCCTTTCTGCTCAGGCTCCAGCCATACAAGGCGTTGAGGGCGAAAATGGTGGCACATTCCACCGCCGCAGAAGAAGATAGGCCGGCACCAATGGGTACGTCGCCATCCACCACAGCCGAAAAACCAGTAAGCGGCAATCCGGCCTTCAGTAACTGGTCGGCTACCCCCAGCAGGTAGTTGGGCCATGATAGCGCAGCCGGCTTTATGTCGTCCAGCGTGGTTTCGAAATGTTGGTCAAAGGCCACGGAATAAAGCACAATCCTGTTGTCTTCCCGTTTGCCGGCGGCTATCCAGGCGGCCTTGTCTATGGCTGCAGGCAATACAAAACCATTGTTGTAATCGGTATGCTCACCTATGAGGTTGATACGGCCCGGCGATTTAGCCACTGTCATTCCGGGTTGTACAAAACTTTTGAATCTGGCGAGGTCGAAGGTGTAATGTTCCATAGTGTGCTAATGTAAGACAAGGCAGACAGCAAATGACATATCCGGGTAGGCCATGCCCCGATCATTCACGCAAAGCATTGCGCGCCTTTGGGCAGCCTTATCCTCCTTTGTGACTCATATTACATTCCATGCCGGTATGTTGGCACAAATTGCGTTGTTTTTGGGGCCGCTCTTCTGAAGCCGGGTATGGAAATACCGCCGTTTCCATCGGCGGCCCCACCATCACATTCAACCCCATGCCATGATCATCCGTCAACTTGTTAATGAATGCCTGGCCGAAGCTTCTTATTACCTCGAGAGTGAGGGCGAAGCCGCCGTGATAGACCCGATGCGCAATCCTGCGCCCTATCTCGAAATTGCCAGGGACCATGGGGCCATCATCCGTTACGTGTTCGAAACCCATTTCCATGCCGATTTTGTGAGTGGCCACCAACCCCTGGCGGAAGCTACCGGAGCCACCATAGTATACGGCCCTACCGCGGCCCCCTTGTACAAGGCCCATGTGGCTGCCGACAATGAGGAATTCGCCCTGGGCAAACTTACCCTCCGGGCTTTGCATACCCCTGGCCATAGCCTCGAATCCACCTGCTACCTGGTATTGGATGAGCACGGTCAACCAAAGACCCTGTTCACTGGCGACACCCTGCTGATAGATGATGTGGGGCGCCCCGACCTGGTGCAGCAGGTGCGCGCAGAACTTACCCCGGCGTTCCTGGCCGGCCTGCAATTCGACGCCTTGCGCAATAAGATAGCAGGGCTTCCGGATGAGGTTATCATATATCCGGGCCACCTGAAAGGCAGTCCTTGCGGCACCCATATCTCCGAAGGCCGCTCAGACACCCTGGGACACCAGCGCCAAACCAATATGGTCCTGGACCCGGGCCTGAATCGCGACGATTTCATCAGCAGGCAAACCCGCGACCTGCCGGCGCCCCCGCCACATTTTGCTTTTAATGTTCTCCTGAATCAACAGGGAGGACTGCCCGCTGTAGCAGATCAGGCAGGCCTTTGCCTGAAGCCCTTGTTGCCGCAGGATTTCCTGAAGCTCCAGCAGCAGGAAGAGGCCATGATACTGGACACCCGCAACCTGCATGCTTTTCCGGAAGCCTTCATTCCCGGCGCCCTGTTTGTGGGCCTGGAAGAACAATTCTCCCGCTGGGTAGGAACCCTCATTAACAACCTGCAGCAGCCCCTCTTGCTGGTAGCCGATCCGGGCACTGAGGCCGACGTGGTGGCCAGGCTGGCCAATATTGGATATGACAGTGTTCTGGGCTATCTACAGGGCAGTATGCCCGCCTGGCTGGATGCAGGCCAGCCCACCGAACACATGCAACTTATGCCGCCAAACATGCTCAGGCAACATTTGGAGCAGGATCAAGCCATCAAAATCCTGGACCTGAGAAGCCCGGAGGATTTTGACGGATCACATCTGCCGGGCGCCCACCAGTTTGCCCTGGAGTACCTGGTGCGCAACCTCAAATACCTGCCAAAAGATCAGCACTATTTTCTCTATTGTGCTTCCGGCTACCGTTCACTGGTAGCGGCCAGCTACATGAAGCGGGCCGGCTTTAACATGGTGACGCCCATAGATGGGGGCCTTCCAGCCATCCGACAAACCGGCATCCGGCTCGAAACTGAGCTCCGCACAGCCGATGAATGACCCGGAAGCCTGCGTATACCCATATCTGTTGTTGTAACGCCAATGTATGCATTCGGCGAGGTGACTATTATCACATGGATGCCCTCACGGGCTGGGTACCTTGCGGTCCGTTTGTTGTGCAACCCTGGCCATGATGCCGGTTGATACCAACACCTGTTTGCCACCACCACTATGAAACATACCGCAGCCAAGGAAGAGAAGACATTGCAGCAATTGTTTCCCGGCCTGGAAGAGGGCCTCTACGAGGAGTTGCTGGAACACGGAGATTTCAAAACTTACAAAGCCGGCGACACCATTCTCCGGAAAGGACAAATGATCCGGTCTACCATGCTGGTATTGGAAGGCATTGTAAAGCTGTACCAGGAAGATGAAGACGGTGGCGAATTCTTCGTATACCACCTGGAGCCCGGTCAAGCCTGCGCCCTTTCCATGGTGTGCACCTTTGGACAGGAAAAGAGTGAAGCGATGGCCAAAGCCCTTACCGATGTTACGGTGATGAGCATTCCCCTGCAATACATGGAGAAATGGCTGGGCCAATATAAGAGCTGGCACTCTTTTGTGATCCGTACTTACCGCTCGCGGTATGAAGAACTGATGCGGACGGTGAATGAAATAGCCTTCAAGAACATGGACGAGCGCCTGGAGTTTTACCTCCGCAAGCAGGTGAAGCAATTTGGGCGCCATGTGAAGCTCACCCACCAGGAAATTGCCAATGACCTCAACTCATCGCGCGAAGTGATCAGCAGGCTTATGAAAAAGATGGAGAAAAACGGATGGCTGATCATCCACCGCAACTCTTTTGAATGGCTCAGGTGAAAGCAGCAGCCTGCATGTGCTGCTGCACTTTAACATCCTTTTCCTGGCAGACCGCAGCTGCGTGATAACAATCACAGATAAAGGTTCTTCCGCATCGCAGCTTTGCATTCTCAAAAAAATAATACATGGAAATAATTGGCTATCTCGCATCCCTTATCATTGGCGTTTCGCTCGGCCTTATTGGCGGCGGAGGATCTATTCTCACTGTGCCGGTACTGGTGTATCTCTTTGGCGTGAATCCTGTTACTGCCACCGCTTATTCATTGTTTATTGTAGGCGCCACCAGCCTGGTAGGTGTATTCCCCAAATACAAGAGTGGCGAAGTAAACCTGAAGACAGCCCTGATCTTCGGCATCCCCTCCATTGCAGCCGTTTATGCCACCCGGGCATTCATCGTTCCCGCTATTCCTTCGGAGG
>JALOMZ010000114.1 GCA_025455205.1 Chitinophagaceae bacterium
TCGGTGGACAGCTACTCGCCAGGCCCCGAAGGCGAAGGCCCCCTGGCCAATATACCGGAATGGGTGGCCCGCGAACTGGAAACCAATACCATGCCCGGCTATGCCGGCTCCTCCTGGTATTTCCTGCGCTACATGGATCCGCATAATGATCAGGCTTTTTGCGACAGAAGCATCAGCGATTATTGGGGCCAGGTGGATCTCTATGTGGGCGGTACCGAGCACGCAGTAGGCCACCTGCTTTACAGCCGCATGTGGACCAAGGCCCTGTACGACTTGGGTCATATCGGCTTCGACGAGCCCTTCAAGAAACTGTTGAACCAGGGCATGATACAGGGTTCTTCCCGCTTTGTGTACCGCATCAATGGCACACACACTTTTGTATCCAAAGGTTTGCTCGATGCCGAAGAACTTTACAACGGGCAGAAGACCGACAAGATCCACGTGGACGTGAACTTTGTGGATGGCTATGCGCTTGACATCGAAGCCTTTAAGCAATGGCGAAATGGCGAATATGCCCAGGCCGAATTCATACTGGAAGAAGGGCAGTATCTCTGCGGCGCCGAGGTGGAGAAAATGTCCAAGAGCAAGTTCAACACCGTGAACCCCGACGACCTGGTGGCCAAATTCGGAGCCGATACCTTCCGCATGTATGAGATGTTCCTGGGACCCGTGGAAGTAAGCAAGCCCTGGGATACCAAGGGCATTGAAGGGGTGCACCGCTTCCTCAAGAAACTCTGGCGCCTGTTCTACGATGAACAGAAAGGCTGGCAGGTGACCGATGAAGCCCCCACGGCCGCAGAACTCAAGACCCTTCACAAGACCATCAAGAAGGTGGAAGATGATATTGAGCGTTTTAACTTCAATACGGTGGTGAGTGCCTTCATGGTATGCGTGAATGAACTTACTGATCTCAAGTGCCGCAAGCGGGCCATCCTGGAGCCCCTGGCCATCATGCTCACGCCGTATGCCCCCCATATTGCCGCCGAGCTATACCATGCGCTGGGCAATGCCGGCAGCGTGCTGGATGCTTCCTTCCCTGTTTTCAATGCTGCCCATGTGGCCGAAAGCAGCAAGGAATACCCGGTGAGTATCAATGGAAAACTGCGCACCACCATGGTATTGCCCCTGGACGCGGAGCAGGAAGCTGTGCAGGAAGCCGTGCTGGCCAATGAGGTGGTGCAGAAGTGGATGGAGGGCAAGCCTTTGAAAAAGCTGGTGTTTGTAAAGGGAAAGATGATCAACGTAGTGGTATAATCCCCAACGGCCCGGTATCGGTTCCCCTTTCCGGGCCAGTCTTGTCATTTTTCTGTCAGATTACGGTTAATCGGCCGGGAAAACCTGACCTTCCAAAGGTGTGACTGAACAATTTCTTTGGAATGATGTAATTTTATTAGAGATTTCCTGACTGCTTGCTTGCACAGGATATTTTTTAGCGTGTGGTGTGAAAGCGGAACTCCCCGGACGAAAGTCCGGGGTTCCATTTTTTGGGGATAGTCCTACCCGCTTTCCGGAACTTGCAGTTCTGCAGTTCTGTCCTGACACCTGTGGCCACCCTGAACCTCAAACATCCGAAAACCGCTGGCTTTGAATACGGTCGATGAATGCGACAACACAACCATGCGAAGCTGCAAACTTCGATAGCGCAAAACGAGTGTTGCGGCCCTCCCGCACCGATAACTTTGGAACTATTGAACACTTGAACCTTGGAACTATTTATCCCGACCTGCCAGGACGAGCCTTTTCCGGGGCATCATGCAACCACCGGTACCCCCACCGCAAAGCGGTGCAGCTGCTGCACAAAGCCGAGCAGCTTCTCCATGCTGGTAATATCGCTCACTACTAAAATACCATTCTTGCCCACCTGCTTCAATTTGGCCTTGTTGGTTTGCGTTTGTATGAACTGCATGATCTTCATGAAAACATCGCTCTGGAAATAGGGCGATTCATGGTTGGGCACAAAGAAGCACTTCAGCACGTTATCACGCAGCAGCATTTTTTCGAACCCAAGTTCGACGGCCAGCTTGCGGCTGCGCACCGTGCGGAAGAGATCGTCTACGGGTGGCGGCACCGGCCCAAAGCGGTCCTGCAACTCCTGGTGGAATTCAGTGAGTTCCTCTTCTGATTCGCTGTTGTCCAGCCGGGTGTAGAGGCTCAGGCGCTCAGCGATATTCTCCACGTAAGTGTCCGGTATCAGGATCTCCAGGTCGGTTTCGATGGTGCAGTCGCTTACAAAGTCATCCTGCTGCTGTATCTCTTCTTTGAACAAGTCTTTAAACTGCTTGCGCTTGAGGTCGCGGATGGCTTCGTCCAGGATCTTGTGGTACATCTCGAAGCCTATTTCAGCGATGAATCCGCTCTGCTCACCACCCAGCAGGTTGCCGGCCCCGCGGATGTCGAGGTCGCGCATGGCTATCTGGAAGCCGCTGCCCAGATCGCTGAACTGCTCCAGTGTCTGCAGGCGCTTGCGACTGTCGTGCGGCAGGGTGCTCAGCGGCGGCGCCAGCAGGTAGCAGAAGGCCTTCTTGTTGCTGCGGCCCACACGTCCCCGCAGCTGGTGCAGGTCGCTGAGGCCAAACTGGTGGGCATTGTTCACAATGATGGTGTTCACGTTGGGAATGTCCACCCCGCTCTCCACAATATTGGTACATACCAGTACGTCATAACGACGGTCCATGAAGTCGAGAATGGTGTCTTCCAGCTGGTCGCCATCCATCTGGCCATGCGCAAAAGCCACACTGAGGTCGGGGCAGAGGCCGCGGATGAGGGCCGCCATTTCGGCCAGGCTGGCCACGCGGTTGTGGATGAAGAATACCTGCCCGCCCCTTTCTGTTTCAAAGTAGATGGCATCGCGGATATTGTCTTCGTTGAACACCTGCACCTCCGTTTGCACCGGCTGGCGGTTGGGCGGCGGCGTGTTAATGATGCTCAGGTCGCGCGCGCCCATAAGGCTGAACTGCAGGGTGCGCGGAATGGGCGTGGCCGTGAGGGTGAGGCTGTCCACCGTGGTGCGCAGCTGCTTCAGCTTTTCCTTGGCCGCCACGCCAAACTTCTGTTCCTCATCAATGATCATGAGGCCCAGGTCTTTGAACTGCACCTCCTTGCCCAGCAAGGCATGGGTGCCTACAATGATGTCTATCTTCCCTTCTTTCAGTTTCTGCAGGGTTTCCTTGCGCTCTTTGGCGCTCTTGAAGCGGTTGATATAATCCACCGTTACGGGGAAATCCTCCAGGCGCTTGCTGAATGTTTTGTAATGCTGGTAGGCCAGGATGGTGGTGGGCACCAGCACCGCAGCCTGCTTGCCATCCACCACGCTCTTGAAGGCTGCGCGAATGGCCACTTCCGTTTTGCCGAAGCCCACATCGCCGCACACCAGCCGGTCCATGGGACTGTCCTTCTCCATGTCCTTCTTCACATCGGCCGTGGCCTTGGCCTGGTCGGGGGTGTCTTCGTACATGAATGAAGCTTCCAGCTCCGTTTGCATGTAGTTGTCCGGGCTATGCGCAAAACCCTTCTGCGCCTTGCGTTCAGCATAGAGGCGGATCAGGTCTTCCGCAATATCCTTGATCTGGCGGGTGGTCTTTTCCTTGAGGCGGTTCCAGGCATCGCTGCCCAGCTTGTTCATCTTGGGCACATGGCCTTCCTTGCCCGTATACTTGCTGATCTTGTGCAGGGAGGACAGGTTCACATAGAGCAGGTCGCCATCCTTATAGCGTAACCGCACCGCCTCCTGCATGCGGCCATTCACCTCCATTTTCTCGAGGCCGCTGAAGATGCCCACGCCATGGTCTATATGCGTTACATAGTCGCCCGGCTGCAGTTCGCGCAGGGTCTTTAGGGTGATGGCCTTGTTCTTGCTAAAGGCCTGCTTCACCTTGAACTTGTGGTAACGCTGGAAGATCTGGTGGTCGGTATAGCACACCAGCTTGAGGTCTTCGTCTATGAAACCCTCGTGGATGCTCACCGCCACGGGGTTGAACTGGATCTCCGTATTGAGGTCGGTGAAGATGTTGTACAACCGCTCCAGCTGCCGGGCCTGTTCGGCAAACAGGTAGATGCTAAATCCCTTCTGTTCCCAACCCTTCAGGTTACTGATGAGCAGGTTGAAATTGCGGTTGAAGCTGGGCTGTGGCTGTGTGCGGAATGGCACTACCGTGCTTTCGGTGCCCGCATCCACATTGGTGAAGCCGCTGCCAAACACCACCTGATGATGCTGCGCCATGCGATGCTCAAAATCAGTGATGTCTGCAAAATCAGCCTCCGACACGTTCTCCGTCACCAGGGGCTTGTCCTCCTCATCGCCCGCATCAACCGCTGCGCCCGGGTTATCCTTCAGGTATTCCAGGAAGATCTGCAGACTTTCCTCTTCCTGTTGCAGCCGCTCGCGAATGAAGGTCCAGTCCTGCATCCACACAATGGTATTTTCCGGCAGGAACTCTATGAGCGAGGTCTTCTCTTCCTGCTCAAACTGCGTTTCAATGTTGGGGATGATATTCACCGACAGCAGCTTGCGTTCGCTGAGCTGGGTCTCCGGATCGAAGATGCGGATGCTGTCCACCTCATTGCCAAAGAGCTCAATGCGGTAGGGTTTTTCATTCCCGAAGGAATAGATATCAAGAATGCCACCACGGATGGCAAACTGTCCGGGTTCGTATACAAAGTCGGACCGGTGGAAGCCCAGCATCACCAGCAGTTCCAGGATGCCATCTACATTCAGTTCCTCGGCCTGCTTGATGGTGATGATATTGCCGGAGAGCGTTTTGCCCACCACCACTTTTTCATAGATGGCTTCCGGGTAGGTAACGATGATTTTCTTGTTGCCCCCTGCCGCAATCCTGGTGAGCGCCTCGGTGCGCAGCATCACATGGCTGCTGTTGAGCAGGCGGAAGTTCTTGCGGTTCTTGAAGGAGCTGGGAAAATAGAACAGGTCGAGGGCGTTGGTGATGTTTTCCAGGCTGTTGTGGAAGTAGGCCGCATCTTCGGCGTCTTCCAGGATTACCAGGTGGTTGAGGCCCTGGGCAGCGGGATGATCAAACACGGCCGCCATGGCCAGTGCCTGGCTGCTGCCCTGCAGGTTCTGGGCACTGATGCGCTGGGGTTTGGAAAAAGCAAGCCTGTCCGCGATCTGAAAAATGCGGGGGTCTTTGCGATACGTCTCTTTCAGCGCATCCAGGTTCATAAGGGGTGCAAAGGTAGACATTCTGCAGGAAAGGGTTGTAGCGTCGAGAACAGCGAGCAGGAATGTCCTGATGAAATTTGTAAACCCTTGCAACGCAAAACCTTCCACAACGCACGTGCATTTCCTGATTCCGTAATCCGCGTTTCCGATTGCGTAACCATCTGCCTGAGGCAGAGGACATTTTTGCACCCGATTAATTAAGCAAGGACAGATACTGATGAACAAGCGTATGATGATGCCCATCCTGTTGCTGGCAGGATGGACGGCCCAGGGACAAAACACAGACACCCTCACCGCCAAAGAGAGCTATGTAAAAGATGTAACCGTCATTGGCCAGCACAGCCGCGCCGATATACACCAGCTGCCTGAAGTGGTGGGCACCGCCATCATGGCCGGCAAGAAGAACAGCCTGATTGTGATGGACAATATCAATGGCAATATTGTTACCAATACCATGCGCCAGGTGATGGCCAAAGTACCCGGCGTACATGTGTGGGAGAGCGATGGCAGCGGCATCCAGATTGGCGTGGCCGCCCGCGGCCTCAGCCCCAACCGCAGCTGGGAGTTCAACACCCGCCAGAACGGGTACGATATTTCAGCCGATCCCTTCGGTTATCCCGAAGCCTACTACACGCCACAATTACAGGCGGTGCAGCGCATACAGGTTGTGCGGGGCGCAGGTTCCCTGCAGTACGGCCCACAGTTTGGAGGCATGCTCAACTTTGTATTGCGCGATGGCAGCGACATCAACAAAAAATTCCAGTTCGAAACCCAGAACACCATTGGCACTTATGGCCTGGTGAATACCTACAATGCCATTGGCGGAGAAACCGAGAAAGTACACTACTATGGCTTCTACGACCACCGCAGTGCCGAGGGCTGGCGCCAGAACAGCCAGTACCGCGTGGGCACTGGCTTTGCCACGGCAACCTATAAGGTAAACAAAAAGCTGAGCGTTACGGCCGAATACACCAACTGGCACGCCCGCAGCCAGCAGCCCGGCGGCCTCACCGATGCGCAGTTTGCACAGGATGACCGGCAGAGCGGCCGGGCCCGCAACTGGTTTGACCTGCTCTGGAATATAGGCGCCCTCAAGGCCAACTATGAGATCAACCAGAACAGCCGCCTGCAGGCTACCGTCTTCGCCTTCAGCGGCAATCGCAGCAGTGTGGGATACCTGGTGGCGCCCAACGTGAAAGACTCCATCAATCCCGCTACCCTTGACTATAACAACCGCACGGTGTTTGTAGATGAATACCGCAACT
>JALOMZ010000115.1 GCA_025455205.1 Chitinophagaceae bacterium
GGCCGGCCTTTTCTACGGAAACTGGAACCCGCTGGTGGTAGTGTTTGCCTACTTTCTGGAAACCATTATTATCGGACTGATTCACATGGCAAAAATGTGGGCCACCCTGCGGCTGGGCAGGGCGCAGCAGCATGCTGTATTCAGTGCAGCCAACACCATGTTCGCCGGCACTTTTGCCATCGTGTTTTTCCTGGTGCATTACTTCTTTTTTGTTTTCGGCCAGTCCATTTTCATTTTTTCCTTTTTTGGCAGGCAGGAGTTTGGATTCGAAAGCGCTTTCCATGTTTTCAATAACTATTACATCCTGCTGCAGCGGCCCGATATGCAGCTGGTGTTGGGCATTGTGATTGCCACCCAACTGGGGAATGCCATTATGTACTTTTTTGTTCCCGGCAAATACAACCTTTATACGCTGGAGCAGTTGTTTTTGCAGCCGTACCTGCGCATTGTGGTACAGCAGATGGCCACCATCCTCACCGGGTTTTTCATGTTGTTGCTGGGCGGTCCGCATGCCGCGGCCCTGTTACTGATTGTGGTGCGGCTGGTAATCGACTGCACCCTGGTGGGTGCAAAGCATAATCCTACATTACGCCTGGCATTGCAAAATGCTTTATTGAAAAAGGAAACCCCCGAAGAAAAGGCTGAGGCACAAAAACTTTTGGAGGTATGGCTGGATCAATGATTGGTCCCAGGAAAAAAATTACCCGAAATCGATCTCGGTATTGTCGCCAATATTCAGGCTGCGACTCAGGCCTTTCACGCTGGCATCGCTGCCAATCAGTGAGTTGTCGAGTACTACCTCAAAAAGATTGGTATAGGAGCCAATGATGCTGTCGCGCACAATGGAGTAGTTCACATTGGTGTTGCTGCCAATGGCTACATGCGGGCCTATGATGGAATTCTTGATGGAACATCCCGGCGCAATGCTCACAGGGGGAATGATGATGGTGTTCTCAAAAGTATGGGTCAGGGGATTGACATTGCCACCCAGTTTCTTCAGCAGGGTGGCGTTGCTTTCCAGCAGGGTTTCCTTTTTGCCGCAGTCGAACCAGCTTTTTACCCGGAAAGCCCTGAAGTGGGCACCCTTGTTGATCATGCATTGCAGGGCATCGGTGAGGCTGTAGTCGCCGTTGGTGCGGATGTTCTCGTCAAACAGCTGTCCGAGGCAATCAAACAGGAGATGGGTTTCCCGGATCTTGTAGATGCCTACCAGCGCCATATTGCTTTTGGGGATGGAGGGTTTTTCCACCACGCGCTCCACGCGGTCGTGGTCGTCCAGTTCGGCCACCCCAAAACTGCGGGGATCGTCTACCTTCTTGATGCCCAGCATGCTGGTGGGGCTGTCCACCACTTCCCGAACATCGTATTCACAAATGGTATCGCCCAGCACCACAATAACCTCCTCGTCGTGCACTACTTCCTGGGTAAGGCGGATGGCGTGGCCGGTGCCCTGCCTTTCGTTCTGGTAAATGAAATGCGTTTGCAGGTGCGGATAAGCGTTGCGCACATAGTCCTGGATCTTTTCGCCCAGGTAGCCCACAATGAATACGAAATCGCGGATGCCGGCTTCCTGAAGCTGGTCAACTATAAAGCTGAGGATGGTTTTACCGGCAATGGGTATCAGTGCCTTGGGCTGTGTATACGTATGCGGGCGCAGCTTGGTGCCGGCACCGGCAACGGGTATAATTGCTTTCACCTTATCAAAATTTGGTGGTGAAGCTTGTCAACGATGGGGGAATGCCTGCGCCTGGCCTGCTGTTCTCTCATCGGTGGTTGCTTCGGGGGTTGTTGCCGGCGGTGGGAGGTGAGCGTTGGTTCGGACGGGAACGGCGTTTACCAGCAATGGAAGGCGAAATTAGCGCTTTTGGCAGTAGCAAACTGTCTGGAGTATGCATCGTTTTTGCCCGGATCGGTAATTATCCAACGGGTTGGAGCGGCTGGCTCGCCACCCAGTTTCCCACAAAAAGACCCGCATTATTTGTTAGTTTCCCAAAAACTCTATTTTTGCCCGGTACTAAAAACCTCATACCATGAGCGACATCGCAACTCGAGTAAAGAAAATAATTGTCGACAAGCTTGGCGTTGACGAAGCCGAAGTAACCAACGAGGCTTCCTTCACCAACGATCTCGGTGCCGATTCTTTGGATACCGTAGAGCTCATCATGGAATTTGAAAAAGAATTCAACATTTCCATCCCCGACGAGCAGGCAGAAACAATTACTACTGTAGGACAGGCTGTTACCTATCTGGAAGAGCACGCTAAGTAAGATTTTTCTTTGACCTTATTGGGAACATACCTGGTCAGGCATCAGCCGCAAGGGTGTGTTCCTTATTTTTTATGCTGAATCGCTAGTTTATGAGCCAAAAACGAGTAGTGGTAACAGGTATTGGTGCCCTCAGCGCATTAGGTAACACCGTAGATGCCATGTGGGAGAACATGGTGAATGGTGTGAGTGGCGCCGGTCCCATTACCCTGTTTGATGCATCAAAATTCAAAACCCGCTTTGCCTGCGAACTGAAGAATTTTGATCCTCAGGACTATCTCGACCGCAAGGAAGCACGCAAGATCGACCGCTATTGCCAGCTGGCGCTGGTGGTGAGCGATCAGGCCATGGCCCAGGCGGGACTCAACAAAGAAAATATCAACCCCGACCGCTGTGGTGTGATCTTTGCCAGCGGTATTGGCGGTTTGATCACCTTTCAGGAAGAGGTGATAAATTTTGCCAAGGGAGACGGTACACCCCGCTTCAATCCCTTCTTTATCCCCAAAATGATCCTGGACATCGCGGCCGGCCAGATCTCCATGCGGCATGGCCTGCGCGGTCCAAATTTTGCTGTTACCAGCGCCTGTGCCTCCAGTTCCAATGCCATTGGCGTAGCCGTTGACCTGATCCGGGCCGGCAAGGCCGATATGGTGCTCACCGGAGGCTCCGAAGCCGTTATCTCTGAGGCCGGGGTGGGCGGATTCAACAGCATGAAGGCCCTGAGTGAACGCAACGACAGCCCGGAAACCGCCAGTCGCCCGTACGACAAAGACCGCGACGGCTTTGTGATGGGCGAAGGGGCCGGTGCCCTGGTGCTGGAAAGCCTGGAGCATGCCCAGTCCCGCGGTGCCCATATTATATGTGAAGTAGCAGGCTCCGGCGCCAGTGCCGATGCCTACCATATCACTGCGCCCCATCCCGAAGGACTGGGTGCCCGCCACGTAATGCTTGCGGCCCTGGCCGATGCCGGCATGCAGGCCACCGACATTGATTATATCAATACCCATGGCACCAGCACGCCGCTGGGCGACGGGGCCGAGGTGAAAGCCATCCAGGATGTGTTTGGTGATCATGCCTACCAGATCAATATCAGCAGCACCAAGAGCATGACCGGACATTGCCTGGGCGCAGCCGGCGTTATTGAAGCCATCGCCTGCATACAGGCCGTATGCCATGACGTGGTACCGCCAACCATCAACCACTTTACCGATGATCCCGAACTGGACGCCCGCCTGAACTTCACCTTCAACAAGGCCCAGCAGCGGGTGGTGAACGCCGCCCTGAGCAATACGTTCGGGTTTGGCGGACACAATGCCTGCGTTATCGTCAAGAAGTTTCAGGCCTGATGTGCGGTCATTGGGTATTTTTGCTTTTCTTCGAAGCGAAAACTAACCGCCTGCATATTGTGTGAATTGGTCCCTGCCATTTTTTAGCCAGAACAAAGCCCGCCAGAACTTCCGCAAGTCATTGCAGAACGTACTGGGTTTTAAGCCAGGCAAGCTGGAATTGTATACCACCGCCCTCAGCCACCGCTCGGTGAAGGACATGGCGGAGGAGAACAACGAAAGGCTGGAATACCTGGGCGATGCCATTCTGAGCGCCGTGGTGGCTGATTATCTCTTCATGCGCTATCCCAAAAAAGGGGAGGGCTTTCTTACCGAAATGCGCAGCAAAATGGTGAACCGCCAGATGCTGAACGATATTGCGGTGAAAATGGGCGTGAAGAAGATCACCCAGTTCAATAAGATAGACACCGCCCTCAAAAACAGCCAGATCTTCGGCAATACCCTGGAAGCCCTGGTGGGTGCCATCTATCTCGACAAGGGATACAAGGCCACCGTAAGGTGGGTAACCAAGCGCATCATTCTGCCCCACCTGCTGCTCGACGACCTGGAAGCACAGGATATCAATATCAAGAACAAGCTCATTGGCTGGGCCAACAAGCAAAATCGCCAGATCGATTTCGAAACCCTGGAAGAAAAGCAGGAAAGGGGACGTCGCCTCTTTATTGTGGGGGTAAAACTGGACGGTGAGGTGATTTCGGCCGGCCGGGGTTTCAACAAGAAAGACGCCAGCCAGATGGCGGCTCTGCAGGCCGTGGAGAAATTGGGATTGTAAAAAGGAAGAAATTCCAAAATCCAAAGCCCGGTAGCCAAAATCCCAATTCCAGGCCTGACTGTCGGTTTCCGCTGCCGAATTATTCGCCTTCTTTTATTTCCTGGCATAGCTCCACCAGCACCCCATGGGTTCCCTTGGGATGCAGGAAGCAAACCAGCTTATTGTCGGCGCCCCGCTTGGGTTCGGGGTTGAGCAGCACAAAGCCTGCTGTCTGCAGGCGGGCCATTTCGGCCCGGATATCGCTCACTTCAAATGCCACATGATGCAGGCCTTCCCCCTTTTTATCAATGAATTTGGCAATAACACCCTCAGGATCAGTGCTTTCCAGCAGCTCTACCTTGTTGGGACCCGCCTGGAAAAAGGCGGTGCTCACCTTTTCACTTTCCACTGCTTCCGTTTTGTAGCAAGGGGTGTTCAGCAGTGACTCAAAAACAGGAATGGATTCCTGCAGCGATCGGACGGCAATGCCGATATGTTCAATCTTGTTCATGGCAAAGGGTTGGAGCCGTGTTAAAGGGTGCCCTGCAGCCTTACGAATTGGGGAAAAAGCCTTGTTGAGGCAGGCCCCGGATTGTGGAGGGCAACAAAAGCGGCTAATTTTGTGTTGTTTAATAAACCGGACGGGTGTTTTCTACACGCCCGCGCCGTTTTCCAGACAAAGGTAAAGCAGTAAAAAGTCACTAAAATTATATGAGTATTCAATTGCCCGTTTATCTCGACAACAACGCTACCACCCCCTGCGATCCGCGTGTGGTGGATGCCATGGTGCCCTATTTCACCAACCATTTCGGCAATGCCGCCAGCCGCAACCACCCTTTTGGCTGGGCTGCAGAAGAAGCCGTGGATTATGCCCGTGAGCAGGTGGCTCAGCTGATCAACGCCGATCCCAAGGAAATCATCTTCACCTCTGGGGCTACAGAAGGTGACAACCTGGCCATCAAGGGTGTGTTCGAGATGTATGCCAGCAAGGGCAATCACATCATTACCATGAACATTGAGCACAAGGCCGTGCTCGATACCTGCAAGCACCTGGAAAAGCAGGGTGCTGAAGTGACCTACCTGGAAGTGAAGGAAAATGGCCGCGTTGACCTGGCCGAACTGGAAGCCGCTATCAGGCCCACCACCATCCTTATTGCCATCATGTACGCCAACAACGAAATTGGCGTAATCCAGCCCGTGCGCGAGATCAGCGCCATTGCCAGGAAGCATGGTGTACTGTTCTTCAGCGACGCCGTGCAGGCTGTTGGTAAGATCCCTGTGGATGTAAAGGCCGATGGCATAGACATCATGGCTTTCACCGGTCACAAAATGTATGGCCCCAAGGGTGTAGGTGCCCTGTACGTGCGCCGCAAGAACCCGCGCGTGAAAGTAACCGCCCAAATGGACGGCGGCGGCCATGAGCGTGGCATGCGCAGCGGTACCCTCAACGTGCCCGGTATTGTGGGTTTTGGCAAGGCTTGTGAACTCTGCCGCCTCGAAATGGAACAGGATGCAGCCCATACCAGCCGCCTGCGCGACAAACTGGAGCAAGCCCTGCTGAAGATTGAAGAAGCCTACGTGAATGGGGACCCTGCCCACCGCCTGCCCCATGTAAGCAATATCAGCTTCAAATATGTGGAAGGTGAAGGCCTGATGATGGGCTTCAATAAGAATATCGCTGTGAGCTCCGGTTCAGCCTGCACCAGCGCCAGCCTGGAACCCAGCTACGTGCTCAAGGCCCTGGGCCTGGGAGACGACCTGGCCCACTCCTCCCTGCGTTTTGGCCTCAGCCGCTTCACCACCGAAGAGCAGATCGACTATACCATTGAGCAGGTAACCAACACCGTGCTTAAACTGCGCGAAATGAGCCCGCTGTGGGAAATGTACAAGGAAGGCATAGACCTCAACACTATTGAGTGGGCACACCACTAAAGACAATGTGAAAATGGCATAGTGTGAAAATGAGAAAATGAATTCCCCCACATTATGACATTTTCAAATTTT
>JALOMZ010000116.1 GCA_025455205.1 Chitinophagaceae bacterium
TGTTATATTTTAGGTATATAGCAAAAGGTGCTTTCTTTTTTTTGAGTTGTTTCATGGCTTCCGTATTGTGTGCACAGCCACCTGCCAATTATGATGAATCCAAAGTGGGCAACTATGTGCTGCCCAATCTGATGAAGCAGCCTGATGGAAAGGTCGCCGGAACGGTGAAGGGATGGGAGCAGGTACAGCGGCCTTTTCTGCTGCGGCAATTCCAGCAGCATGTGTATGGCAAAATGCCAGGCCGGCCCCGGCGCATGCATATTGTTTTGGAAAGCGAAGTGAAAAATGCGCTGGATGGCCGGGCTACCTGCAAGCAATGGACCATTTACTTTTCAAAAGAAAGGAAAGGCCGCTTCATGCAGGTAATTGCTTTCATTCCAAATAATGTAACCGGTCCTGTACCGGTTTTTGCTGGCTTGAACTTCAACGGTAACCACAGCATTTCGAAGGATACGTTCATCCGTTTCAACCCGCAGTGGGAGCCCCGGGATCGTGGCACTGACTACGAAGCCAACCGGGGCAGCCAGGCACATCGTTTTCCCCTGCGCATGATCATTGACAGCGGTTTTGCCCTGGCCACTGCCTGGTATGGCGACCTGGAGCCCGACAATAAAGAGGGCTGGAAAAAAGGCGTGCGCAATGACTTGCAGGAGGAGTTGGGCTTGAAACCGGAGGGATGGGGCGCCATTGGCGCCTGGGCCTGGGGCATCAGCCGAATGGCCGACCTTTTGGAAAAGGAGCCCCGCATTGATGCAAAGCGGATGATCGTGAACGGACATTCGCGGTTAGGGAAAGCTGCACTGTGGGCCGGCGCCAATGATCAACGCTTTGCCATGGTGGTGAGCAACAATTCGGGCGAAGGCGGCGCCGCGTTGTCGCGGCGGAACTTTGGCGAAACAATTGCCGACCTCAACCGCCAATTTCCGCATTGGTTTGCACCGGCCTACAAACAATACAGTGGCCATGCCGATCAACTGCCGGTAGACCAGCACATGCTGCTGGCCCTGGTGGCTCCCCGGCCTTTGTATGTGGCCAGCGCTACCGCCGACCTGTGGGCCGATCCCCGCGGCGAATATGAAAGTGCCTGGCAGGCACAGCCCGCTTACAGCCTGTATAACATAAAAGGGCTGCCGGGACCCGGCATGCCCCCGCCGGGTATTTCAGTGGGCGATAAGGTAGGATACCATATCCGGGAAGGAAAGCATGACATGCTGGCTGAAGACTGGCTCTGGTACCTGCTATTTGCCCGCCGTGTGCTTTGACCATTTCATTGATAACCTGGCATCACAGTTGATTGAGTGAAAGCAGGGACGCAAAAGAAAATTCCAGGGCTTTTACAGGCGGGCAGGTACGCCTGCCTGTTTTCATTGGTGTAATGATATGAACAGGGGACAGGTTCCTTAACTTGTAGCTTCCCTAATGTCATTGAACTATGAAAAGAAAGATCGGAATTCTCCTTCTCCTGTCCGCGGGATGGATCACTTCACTGCAGGCCCAACCCTACCAGCCCAACTGGGCCTCGCTTAACAAACGACCCCTTCCCGGCTGGTTTAAGCAGGACAAGTTTGGCATCTTCATCCACTGGGGGGTGTATTCAGTACCCTCCTTCTCCCGCGTAATACCCGATGGCTATTCGGAATGGTATTGGGCCAACCTGAAGGAAAAGGGCAGGCACAATTCAGAAGCTGTCAATGAATTTCACAACATCAGGTGCCCGCTACGTGGTGCTCACCAGCAAGCACCACGATGGATTTGCCCTGTGGCCTAGCAAGGAAGCCAATGAATCCTGGGGCCGGCCCTGGAATGCAGCCAGCATTGGGCCCCGGCGCGATGTGCTGGGCGAGCTGACTGATGCCGTACGCAACACCGGTCTCAAAATGGGTTTCTATTATTCGCTGATGGAATGGTACAACCCGGTGCATCAGAATAACCCCGACAAGTACGTGGCAGATGTGATGATGCCGCAGTTCAAAGACCTGGTGACCCGCTACAAGCCTTCTGTGATATTTTCAGACGGCGAATGGATCAAAAGCGACACGGCCTGGCGGAGCACCGAGCTGCTGTCCTGGCTGTACAACGAATCGCCGGTGAAGGACCATGTGGTGGTAAACGACCGCTGGGGCAAGACCACCCGCAAAACCCACCCGAGCACCTATTATACCTCTGAGTATGGTTCGGGCCTCAGTAAGAATGTGGTTTGGGAAGAAAGCCGGGGCATGGGCCAGAGCTATGGCTACAACCGGATGGAAAAGCTGAAGGATTATAAGACCTCCGAGGAGCTGATCATCATCCTCACCGACATCGTGAGTAAAGGCGGCAACCTATTGCTTGATATTGGCCCCGCTGCCGATGGCACCATCCCCGTGATCATGGAAGACCGCCTGACCGGCATGGGCAAATGGCTGGAAGTGAATGGGGAAGCCATTTATGGCACCAATGCCTGGAAGCACGACCGGCAATGGAGTGCCGGCAAGCAACCCCAGATCAAGGGCGGAGAATACCAAACGGATTATGATGTGAATGAATGGACCAAGCCTTCCAAAGAGCATGCGCATATCGAAATGTTCTTTACAGAGAAGGAGGGCAGTGTATTCGCCATTGTGCCTCGCTATACGCCGCAGCTTGTCATCCGCGATATCAGGCTGAAACCCGGAGCAACCGTTAGCATTCCGGGAGCAAGGCGCCAGCCTTCCTGGAAACAGCAGGGCAATAACCTGGTACTTGACCTGAAAGCCTTCCAGCCCGGCGACCTTCCTTTCAGCATATTCACGGTGAAGATGACCGGTGTGCAATAGAGTAGTTTTGAATTTAATATGAATCCGATATGAAACAGTACCGACTCAACCGTCTTTTCAACGCCCGATCAGGCAAGTGTTTTGATGTGGCCATAGATCATGGCTTTTTCAACGAATATGGATTTCTGCAGGGCATTGAAAACATGGAGCAGGCCATTGCCACCATTGTGGATGCCAACCCCGATGCGGTGCAGCTCACCACAGGACAGGCGCATTACCTGCAGTCCATTCCCGGCAAGCAGAAGCCGGCGCTCGTGCTGAGAACCGATGTGGCCAATGTATACGGGCCGGCCCTGCTGCGTGATTCTTTCTCGCTGATGCTGGAAGATTGTGTAGAACAAGCTGTTCGTCTGGATGCTGCCTGTATGTGTGTGAACCTGTTTCAAATACCGGGTGCGCCCGAGGTGACACGCCAATGCATTGAGAACATCCTGCGGCTCAAACCTGCTTCAGACAAGTACGGCATGCCCATGATGGTGGAGCCGCTGGTATTTCGCCCCAATGAGGAAAAGGGCGGATATATGGTGGATGGTGATTTGAAGAAGATTCTGCCATTGGTGAGGCAGGCCGTGGAACTGGGTGCCGATATAATCAAAGGAGATCCCTGCGATGATGTGAACGAATACCACCGCGTGGTGGAAATAGCGGGTCGTGTGCCGGTGCTGGTGCGTGGCGGTGGCCGGGCCTCCGATGCAGAGATCCTGCAGCGGACCGAACTGCTCATGCAGCAGGGTGCCAAAGGCATCGTATACGGCCGCAATGTGATCCAGCACGACAACCCGGCGGGCATCACCAGGGCGCTGATGGCCATTGTGCATGAAAACGCCACGGCAGAACAGGCTGTCGCATACCTGAACTAAAATGTAATTATGAAACTGTTCACCCAAACCATAGCTGGCGCAGCAGGAATGTGCCTGCTCTTCTCTGCCGCCACACTGGCTCAATCGGGCAGGCCACCAGCTGATGCCCCTTATCGAAATGCTTTGCTGCCGGTGGAAGTCCGCGTGCAGGACCTGCTGCAGCGTATGACGCCGGAAGAAAAAGTGTCGCAGCTGCAATGCCTGTGGACCCAGAAAAAACTGGTCCGCGATGCGCAGGGTCGTTTTTCTGCTGCTGGTGCCGATACGGTGTTGCAGCATGGCATGGGACAGATAGGAAGGGTGAACGAAGGCATTGATATGACCGTATCCCGCGATGCCCGCGAAACGGCCCTCTTTGCCAATGAATTGCAGCGATATATGATTGAGAAAACCCGCCTGGGGATTCCGGTCATATTCCATGAAGAATCCCTGCATGGCAACCAGGCCAAAGATGCCACTCACCTGCCTTCGCACCTGGCCATGGCAGCTACCTGGAACACCATCCTGGTAGAAGAGGCCTACAGCATGGTGGCCCGCGAGGTGCGTGCACGGGGCGGACACCAGGTGCTGGCCCCGGTGGTAGATTTAGGACGTGATCCGCGCTGGGGACGCACGGAGGAAACCCTGGGCGAAGATCCGTACCTGGCAGCCCGTTTGGCCGTGGCTGAGATCAGGGCCTACCAGGGCCGGTCACAATCTTTGGGTGCCGACAAGGTTATTGCTACCCTCAAGCATTTTCCGGTACATGGCAGCCCCGAAGGCGGGGTGAATATCGGGCCCTCCTTTGTGGATGAACGCACCTTCCGGGAAGTGAATTTTCCTGCCTTCAAAGCAGCGGTAATGGAAGGCGGCGCCCTGGGCGTGATGCCCTGTTACAATGAACTCAGCGGGGTGCCCGCCCACGCCAACGGCAGGCTGATCAATGGCGTGCTGCGGAAGGAGTGGGGCTTTCAGGGCATTGTGGTGAGCGATTACTTCGCCATCAACGAATTACAGAAATTTCACCGAATTACGGAGAGTAAGGAACAATCCGCCATGCTGGCTTTGCAGTCCGGCGTGGATGTGGAGCTGCCCGACCGCGATGTCTATCCTTACCTGCTGCCCCTGGTGAAAAGCGGCCGCCTGCCCATAGCCGTGATTGATACAGCCGTGGCCCGCATACTCCGACTCAAATTCAGGCTGGGACTTTTTGAACGACCTTATGCCGACCCTGAGCAGGCGCATCAACTGGTTGGTGCCGCCGCGCACCGCAACATCGCCCGTCAGGCCGCCACAGAAAGCATGGTGCTGCTCAAGAATGAAGGAAACATACTGCCCTTGCAGGCAAACAGGATAAAGAAGCTGGCCCTCATTGGCCCCAACGCTAACCAATGCATCCTGGGTGGCTACAGCAACGAACCCAAATACCGGGTGACACCCCTGCAGGCCCTGCAGGAATACGCCAAGGGCCGGTTCGAGCTGGTATACAGCGAGGGATCGCGCATTACCGACCGCGGCGATTGGTGGCAGGATACCGTGGTGCTCACCAGCCGCGCCAGCAACCTGCCTCGCATTGCGGCAGCCGTGGAAGCCGCCCGGGATGCCGATGTGATTGTGCTCTGCCTGGGCGGCAATGCAGCCACCTTCCGCGAAGCATGGGGGTATGAACACCTGGGCGACCTCACCAACCTCGATTTGTTTGGCACCCAGAACGAACTGGTGACAGAATTGGCCAAACTGGGCAAGCCTATGGTGGCCGCCATCTTCAGTGGCCCGCCCATGACGTTTCAGACTGTCAACAATACTGTACCTGCTATCCTTCAGTGCTGGTATGCCGGCCAGGAAACAGGTCACGCATTGACTGATGTGTTGTTTGGCGAGGCAGAACCTTCGGGTCGACTGCCCATTTCCATTCCGCGCTCGGTGGGGCATATTCCAGCATACTACAATTACAAGCCTTCAGCCCGTCGGGGCTATCATTTGGACGACATATCGCCCATGTATGCCTTTGGGTTTGGTCTGGGCTATACCAGCTTTTCGTACAGTCCTGTGCGCCTCGGCAAGACTAGTATGGGTTTGGGCGACTCGCTGACCGTATCCGTAACGGTAAGCAATACGGGCAACCGGGCCGGACAAACGGTGCTGCAACTGTACCTGCGCGACAAGATCAGCTCTGTAACCCGGCCGGTGAAGGAACTGAAGGGATTTGAAAAGATATCCCTTGCACCCGGCGCCTCCCGGGAAGTGCATTTCAGGATCGATCGCGAATTGCTGTCGTTTTACGATGCCAATATGCAGTGGGTGGCTGAGCCGGGCGAATTTGAGGTAATGGTGGGCACTTCCTCGCGTGACAGCGACCTGCAAAAGGCAAACTTTATACTTGAAAAATAAATAGTATATGAAAATGGTGAAAGTGGGTATCATAGGGGGCGGGCTCATGGGCCGGGAGGCTGCGAGTGCTTTTGGCAGGTGGTTTGTGCTGCAGGACTATCCGGTACAGGTGGCATTGACCGCCGTATGCGACCTGCAGGAAAAGGTGCTGGCCTGGTATGAAAAGGTACCCACGGTAACACTGCGGACACAGCATATCGACGAATTGCTGGCATCTGATGTAGACGTGGTGTATGTGGCTGTGCCCCATCATTTGCATGAAGAGATCTATGTAAAGGTGTTGCGCGCCGGCAAAGACCTGCTGGCGGAGAAGCCCTTTGGAATAGACCTGGCGGCAGCGGAACGCATTGCTGCTGTGGCCCGTGAAACGGGCCGGTTTGTGCGGTGCAGCTCCGAATTTCCCTTCCTGCCCGGCCCCCAGCAGGTGATCAATGACTTCCGTACACAGGATTTCGGCAAATTGCTGTACATCCGCTCTGGTTTTCACCATGCCAGCGACCTCGATCCCAACAAGCCCATCAACTGGAAGCGCCAGGTGGCCTATTGCGGCGCCATTGGCGTGATGGGCGACCTGGGTATGCATGCCGTGCATGTGCCGTTTCGCCTGGGATGGGTGCCGCAGCGTGTGTATGCGCAGTTGCAGAAGATATATACCGAGCGGCCGGATGGCAAGGGCGGCATGGCTGCCTGCGACACCTGGGACAATGCCATGCTCCATTGTGAGGTGGACGTGAATGGTCAGTCTGTACCAATGACCATTGAAACCAAGCGCATGGCGCCCACCGAAACCAACACCTGGTTCATAGAAGTGGTGGGCACCGATGGGGGCGTGAAGTACAGCACTAAACAACCTAAAACACTCTACCGGTACCGGCGTGACAGCACGCAGAGCTGGTGCGCCACCGACCTGGGCTTTGAAAGCGTACATCCCACCATCACCGGTGGCATTTTTGAACCCGGCTTCCCCGACTGCTTCCTGCAGATGCTGGCATCCTACTTTGCCGAAAGAGCCGGGCAGCTCAACGGCCGCTTTGGCTGCGCCACCATGGAAGAGGCCTTGCTGAGCCACCGGCTGTTTGCCGCAGCACTTGAATCGGCCCGCTCAAGACAGGTGGCCTCTCTCAGATCAACCCGGAAAATTGCCTTATGAAAAGATCCACCATTAACAAGGCTTACCGCCGCGCCAGCGAATTCTTCCAGCAACATGGCTGGGCGCTCTTGCCCCATTTCAAATGGGATATCACCGATTTTGGGCTGGGCCACTTTGAACAGCAAGGCCTGGTTCTGATCAACCTGGCAGAGGAACCGGAGTACTGCGAAAAACTCATGTACGCCGAAGCAGATCAGCGTACGCCGGCACATTATCATAAACAGAAGAAGGAAGATATCATTTGCCGCATGGGAACGCTCTGCATGCAGGTATGGGATCGGGATGATAAAGTACATGCGGAAAGATCGTTCCAGCTCAAGGTCAATGGTGAATACCGTACAGTGCAGTCCGGCACGGTGCTGCAATTGCAGGCTGGGGAGCGGGTGACGCTGGAACCCGGCATCTGGCACGAGTTCTGGCCCGCTTTTGCCCAATGCATCATCGGGGAAGTATCAACCGCCAACGACGATGCCCATGATAACTTCTTCGATAATGCTGATATCGGCCGCTTCCCGGATGTGGAAGAGGATGAGGCGCCGCTGATCAACCTGTTGAGCGACAAAAAATGAACCATGAAAAGAAGAGGTATTCTGGCCGGCGGTAATTTCATTGTAGACATTGTGAAGATGATTGACCTGTGGCCTCCGCAGGAGTCACTGGCCAATATCAGCCATCAATACAGCAGCAATGGAGGCGGTGCTTACAATCTACTGAAAGACTTGGCTGCCATGCAGGCGGGGTTTCCCCTGGAGGCTGCCGGGCTGGTGGGCGAAGACCACTGGGGCCAGTGGATCAGGGAAGACTGC
>JALOMZ010000117.1 GCA_025455205.1 Chitinophagaceae bacterium
GATGATTCTTCATCTGGCCCTTTTTTTTTTTCAAAACACCGTTAAAGAAATCGCCAGGCACAATAAGCAGGATCACAGCGCAGTTGATTTACTGCTATGAAAACCCTGACCATTGTACTGGCCATGCTATGCGCCTGCATGCATGTGCCTGCCGGGGCTGCAAGCCCCTCCTCCCCGCTGTCTAAATACTCTGCCTTATGGAATCAGGCGCGCCTGGCCCGTGCCAACACGGCCCGAAACAGCGTCTATCTTTCGCGGCAGGAGAAGGAGATGATCCATATCCTCAACCTGGCAAGAATGGAACCCCGCCTGTTTGCCAAAACGGTGCTGCCGCATTTTGGCGATACAGCTTCCAGCACCTATTTCCGCAGTCTTCGGGCCGAATTGCTGGCCATGGCTCCCCTGCCCCCGCTTCTGCCAGACTCCCTGTGCTGGGTGAGCGCCCGTTGCCATGCGCTCAGTTCCGGACAACACGCATATGAGGGACATGAACGGATCACCGATGAATGCCGTAAGCTGGAATATTTTATGGGCGAATGCTGCCACTACGGGCAGGGCAGTCCGCTTGACATGCTGGTGAGCCTTCTGATTGATGAGGGTATCCCTTCGCTGGGGCACCGACGGATCTGCCTGGGCCGTTTTGAGAAGATTGGCGCATCCATCCAACCACACAGCGAATACGGCCTCAACGTGGTTTTGGATTTTTACTGACCGGCGTCAAAAACAGGTCATACTCCAGGTTCTCTCCCAGCGGCCGCCGGCTTCCAGGCTTTCCATCCCCGGCTTTTGCGTCAATTCCTGGTTATGCGCCACCGTGTCGGCATGACCACACCAGGGCTCAATGCATACAAAAGGCGCATCGCGGGCGGCCCAGATGCCCAAATAGGGGAAACCCCCGAAATCAAAGTTCAGACCGTGTTCGCTCCGCTCGCTGCGCAATGAAACAAGGCGGCTTTGAAGATGCTTTAGCACAATGGCATCTTCATAGAACAGTTCAGGCTTCAGCGGCAAATATCCCCCGGGGGCTTCCACTCTTTCTGTAACCTCACTGATGAGTCCATCCTGCAGCTTGTAGCGCAGCAGAGGTTCCTCCCGCTCAAACTGCAGGTAGTAGTCTTGGTATGCCAGCCCGGGCTCCAGGGGCACCGCAAAGGCCGGATGCCCGCCCACAGAAAAATAAAGGGTATCAGTTCCAGTATTAAGCACCCGGTAAGTGCAAAACAGGGTGTGCTGATCGAGGAGGTAATGCAGCTGCAGGATGAAGGGAAAAGGATAAACCTGCAGGGTCTCTTCATCGGATGAGAGCGTGAATACACCTTCTGCGGCAGACAAAGATTCAAAAGTGAATTCCCGGTCGCGCGCAAAGCCATGCCGGGGCAGCCTGTAGGTTTTGCCCTGGTACCGGTAGCTGTCGTTCCGGAGGCTGCCTACCACCGGAAACAACACGGGTGAATGCTTGCCCCACCAGCGGGCATCGCCGCCCCACAGATAACTGATGCCATTGCTGTGCAGCAAAGCCTGCAGCTCGGCTCCTTTGGCGCTAAAGCTGGCCTTCAGGTGTTCATTTTCAAGTACGATCATGATGCGGCGTAGTTTCCAGATGGTAAAGATCGGTCCGCGCAGGCATAAACCAAAGACCTGGCAGAGGGCCGGGAATCAACTTTAAAAGGGATTCAGCCCCGCTGATGGCGTGACGGATGTCATGTTCCTGCCACCCCACAATTTGTACCTTGAAAAGGCGAGAAAACGATTGATTCACCGAAAAATTGCTGCCATGAAAAAGCTACTCTTTTTGCTGATGCTGCCCTTTTTCCTTCCGGTATACAGCCAGAAATGGGCTAAAAATTTCGACTTCGTCAATGAAAGTTCCTGCGGCCTCAGCCTGGTAAAAAAAGACGGGAAATATGGCTTTGTGGACAAGGATGGTAAGATTGTGGTTCCCCTGGAATACGACGAAGCCGTGACCATGAGCGAGGGCTATGCCCCCGTGCGCAAGGGCAATGACTGGGGCTTCGTAGACAGCCTCGGAAAAATGGTCATTAACCCGCAATTCAGTGATGCCCTGTGTTATCACGACGGTTTGGCCGCGGTAAAAAAAGGTGGTCGCTGGGGTTATATTGACTACGATGGCAAAACTGCCATCCCCTTCACCTTCGATAATGCGCGCGGTTTCCGGGAAGGCCTGGCCGCCGTGGCCAACCAAAAAGGGTATTGGGGATTTATAGACAAAAAGGGTAATATGGCCATCCCCTTCATGTACCACTTCGCCGACAACTTTGAAGATGGCATGGCCAAGGTGATGAAGGGAGACAAGACCATCTACATCAACCGAAACAATGTGGTTATTGAGCAATAAACCTACCGGCGTAACCGGGCAAACAAACCAGGGGCCATCCGCCAGGGGTGGCCCTGTTTGCTTTGCCAACCAGTTTTCTATGATGGGAATTGTAATGATGGTTGAATGTGCTTGCGAGAAACAAAAGAATGGCTGAGCATGAAACCCGCACTGTACTGTTTCCTGTTGATGCTGCTGGCACTGGCGGCTGAAAGGCTGTACGCCCAGCCTTCGGCCCGTGACGTGGTGAAGCAGGCCGATGAAAAGATGCGTGGCAAAACCACGCAGGGCAGGTTCACCATCCAGATTATCCGGCCTACCTGGAAACGGGAGATCCAGCTCAAATCCTGGTCACTGGGCAACGACTATGCCATGGTATATGTGGTGGCACCGGCCCGCGACCAGGGCACGGTATTTCTAAAACGAAAAAAGGAAGTATGGAACTGGCTGCCCTTCATTGAACGCAGCATCAAACTGCCACCCAGCATGATGAGTCAGAGCTGGATGGGCACCGACTTCACCAACGACGACCTGGTGAAGGAATTCTC
The DNA here is from genome assembly GCA_025455205.1 of Chitinophagaceae bacterium. Classification (GTDB taxonomy): domain Bacteria; phylum Bacteroidota; class Bacteroidia; order Chitinophagales; family Chitinophagaceae; genus Phnomibacter. The sequence goes on from JALOMZ010000117.1 coordinate 2,884, forward strand.
CATTCTGGAAGACTACACCCACCAGTTTGCCGGAGAAGAAAACATCGGAGGCCGGGCCTGCCACATTATCCAGCTGCAGCCCAATCCGCAAGCTGCCGTGGTGTGGGGTAAAATCAGGCTCTGGATAGACAAAAAGGATTTCCTGATGCTCAAAGGCGAATACTACGATGACGCAGGCGCCCTGGTAAATGTTATGACGGCAGGGGATATACGTATACTGGGCGGTAAGCTGCTGCCCGCCCGCATGGAGATGAGCCCGGTGGACAAGCCCGGCCAGAAGACCATTATGATCTATACTGATTTGCTGTTCGACCAGCCGATACCTGAAACCTTCTTTACGGTAGAAAACATGAAGAAAGTGAAATGATATACCTCAAACTGGCATGGAGGAATATCTGGCGCAACAAACGGCGCACACTCATAGCGGTGGCATCCATTTTTTTTGCCGTCTCTCTCTCCACCCTCATGCGCAGCATGCTGGAAGGAGCCTATGGCAGCATTGTGCGCAATGTGTCGGCATTTTCCACCGGTTATATCCAGATTCACAAGAAAGGTTATTGGAACGAAAAGAATATTGAAAATGTCATGGTGGCCAACAACTTCCTGTTGAGTACCGTAACCGCCGATGAAGAGGTTACGGCAGTGCTGCCCCGCATCGAAACCTTTGCCCTGGCTTCAACAGGCAGCCAGTCGGCCGGGATCATGCTGCTGGCCATTGATCCGCAAGCCGAACAACAGACCAATAAGCTGGCAGACCGTTTGGTTGGCGGGCAATACCTGCAACAGCACGACGAGGGCATTTTACTGGCCTCCGGTGTTGCCCGCAGGCTTCAGCTTGCCGTGGGAGATACCCTGGTACTGATGACACAGGGCCTTCATGCCGCCAGCGCCAATGGCCTGGGCATTGTGAAAGGCATTGTGAAACTCGGCTCACCCGTATTGGATAAATCCATGGTATACATGAGCCTGTCTGCCGCCCGCCAGCTGTTGAGCCTGGAAGATCATTTATCCGGTCTTTCGCTCATGGTGAGCTCCACCCGGCAGCTTGAAACGGTGAAAGCCAGGCTGCAGGCGAAAATAGACACCAGTGCCTATGAGATCATGGACTGGAAAGAAATGATGCCCGAACTCGACCAGATGATTGAAGCCGACAGTGGCGGGCACCGTATTACCATGGCCATCTTGTATGTGGTGATCGCCTTTGGTATTTTCAGCACGGTGCTGATGATGATGGCGGAACGCCGTCATGAATTTGCCATCCTGATTGCCATAGGCCTGAAGAAGTACCAGCTGGCACTCATTGTATGTGTCGAAACGGTACTGCTGCTCCTGATGGGCATTGCTGCCGGCACCCTGGCCGCCCTGCCGGTGATCAGTTACTTTATCCAGCATCCCATTCAGCTGTCGGGGGAACTCCGCGAGGTATATGAGAGTTATGGCTTTGAGCCGGTGCTGCCGGTAAGCAGGCAGGCCGTGGTTTTCCTGTCGCAGATCAGGGCCGTGCTGATCATAGGCCTGATTGTATTGGCTTATCCCCTGGTGAATATTGTACGTTTTAAACTGATGAAAGCCATGCGGGCTTAATCCCGAACCTTATGATGCTGCTCAAAATTGCATGGAGGAATATCTGGCGCAACCCGCTCCGCAGCAGCGTGATCATGCTGAGCATGGTGGTGGGGCTTTGGGCCGGCGTGTTCATCAACGCCTTTTTTCAGGGCATGACCAACGAGCAGGTGTCTACCGCCATTTCCCGCCAGTATTCACATATCCAGATCCACCGTCCCGGGTTCATGATGGAAGAGAAACTGGATGCCTATATCCCGGATGCGGACAAGGTAGCAGCTGCTGCAGGCAGGCTGCCCGCCGTACAGGCAGTGAGTGGGCGGATGTTGGTAACGGCCATGGCCGCCACTGCCCATGGTTCTGCGGGTGTAACAATCTATGGCATAGATCCGGAGCAGGAGCAGGCCGTCACCGGTATTGCCAACTACCTTTCCGAGGGCAGCTATTTCGGACAGGACAACATTCCGGTGGCCGTTATTGGCCGCAAACTGAAGGAGAAGCTGGGGCTGCAGGCGGGCCAGAAAATCATTTTCACTTTCACCAACCAGCAGGAAGAAATGGCCGCGGGTGCTTTCCGCGTGGCGGGGGTGTTCACCAGTAACAACAGCACCCTCGAGGAATTCACCGTGTATGTGCAGATACACCAGCTGGCACCGCTGGCCGGGCTGGAAACCCACCAACAGCATGAACTGGCCGTACTGCTCCGCTCCAATGACCAGCTGGAAGCCACGGCCCTCCAGCTGCAGCGCCAATTCCCGGCCCTCAGCATCAGCACCTGGAAGCAGCTCTCGCCCGAATTGCGCCTCATGATCGACTCTTTCAACCTCTATATGTTCATCATTATCGGTATTATCCTGCTGGCCCTGGTGTTTGGTATTGTCAACACCATGCTCATGGCCGTTCTTGAACGGCAGCGCGAGCTGGGGGTGCTGATGGCCGTGGGCATGAACCGTTCCAAAATTTTCTCCATGGTGCTGCTGGAAACCTTGCTTATGACGCTGGCGGGATGTGCTATGGGACTGCCGCTGGCTGCATTGTCCGTATGGTGGTTTGGCCAGCAGGGCATCGACCTGTCTAACTGGAGTGAAGGCCTGGCCATGTATGGCTATGGCACCAGGGTATACCCGGCACTGGCCTGGCATTACTATTTCGTAATCACCTTGATGGCCCTGGTGTTCTCCCTGCTGGCGGCCATTTACCCGGCCAGGCGCTCCCTGCGGCTGAAGCCGGCCGAAGCCATCCGTAAAATCTGAACCTATGGCACACACCGTCATTGATGCACATGATATCAGCAAAACCTACGCCGAAGGGCCCGTATCGGTGCATGCCGTGCAGCACGTGCACCTGCACATAGAACGGGGCGAGTTTGTGGCGCTGGTGGGACCCTCGGGATCTGGGAAAACCACCCTGCTTAACATGATCGGCGGACTGGATGCCCCCACCGCAGGCAAGGTATATGTAAACGGCATAGACATGGGGGCGCTGAGCCCCAATGCCCTGATTGATTTCCGCTTGCACAATATCGGCTTTGTGTTCCAGGCGTTCAACCTCATACCGGTGCTCACCGCAAGGGAAAACATTGAATTCATCATGCTGTTGCAGGGTTTGCCAGTTGCCGAACGCGAGGCAAGGACCCGCCAACTCCTGGAACAGATTGGCCTCACAGACAAAGCCCATGCGCGGCCGGGCGAGTTGTCGGGCGGACAGCAGCAGAGAGTGGCCGTGGCCCGTGCCCTGGCTTCCCGTCCGCAATTTGTGCTGGCCGATGAGCCAACGGCCAACCTCGATTCAGTAGCTGCCGGTAACCTGCTGGATATCATGGAAAGGCTGAACCAGCAGGAAGAAATGACCTTCGTATTCTCCACCCACGATGCCCG
>JALOMZ010000118.1 GCA_025455205.1 Chitinophagaceae bacterium
AGTTGCAGCCCGGATGCCTGCAGCTTGTCGAGCCCGGCTTGCACGGCCAGGTTCACGGAACGGGCGCCCAGGCTGCCCCCCACCACCAGTACGGTGAGTTGTTCTGTACGGAGGCCAAAGGAAGCAAGCGCTGCCTCTCGGCTCACCGCCATGCCGGCAATCTCCTTGCGTACAGGGTTGCCGCTCACAACGATCTTGTTTGCAGGAAAGAATCGTTCCATGCCTTCGGCTGCCACAAAAACCCGGGTGGCCTGCTTGCCCAGCAGGATATTGCTCTTGCCGGCAAAGGCGTTGCTTTCGTGCAGGAAGGTGGGAATGCCCCTGGCCTGCGCCAGGCGCAACACGGGGTAACTGCTGTATCCGCCCACCCCAAAGGCGGCCTGCGGACGGAAGGCATTGAAAATGCTGCGCACCTGCATGAAACTCTGTACCAGCTTAAATGGCAGGGAGATATTCTTCCACCAGTGCGAGCGGTTGAAGCCGGCAATATCCAGCCCTTCAATGCGGTAACCGGCCTGCGGCACCTTTTCCATCTCCATCTTCCCTTTGGCACCCACAAAGAGGATCTCGGCACGGGGCTCCAGGCTGCGGATGGCATTGGCCACGGCTACGGCCGGGAAGATATGACCACCCGTACCGCCTCCGGCTATTATGATGCGTATATGGCTCATGCAGGCACCTCCTCTTGTTTTTCGGCAACCACCGGAACCGTTTCCATAGGCTTGCCTTCCGCCTCTTCAATATTGCGCGCCACGCTCAGCAGGATACCGATACTAAAGCAGGTGAAGAGGAAGGAGGTACCGCCCATGCTCACCAGGGGCAGGGTAACACCTGTCACCGGCAGCAGGCTCACATTCACAGCCATATTGCTGATAGCCTGAATGGCGCCCGTAATGCCCACGGCCAGCGCCAGGAAACTGCCGAAGGCAAAGGGACAGCGCTTCACCAAGCGGATGCACCGGAACAACAGCGCCATGTACAGGCTCACAATCAGGAAAGCCCCCAGGAACCCGTATTCCTCTATGATAATGGCATAAATGAAATCGCTGTAAGGATGCGGCAGGAAATTGCGCTGCTCGCTGTTGCCCGGCCCAAGCCCTATCCATCCGCCTTTGGCAATGGCCACCTTGGCCTGCTGCACCTGGTAGGGTACCGCATCTCCTTCGGCATAGATGAAGTCCTGTATCCGGCTGATCCAGGTGCCCACCCGGCCGGTCTTGCGCATGGTTTGTACCATACCGTCGGCTGCCAGGTCTTTTTGCCTGGCCACCGGATCATAGTTGATGATGGCCACGGCCACCAGGATAACAATGGGTATGCAGGCCACACCAATGGTAACCAGTATGTGGCGCAGGGATGCGCGCCCCATGAACATCACCAGCAGCGCCGTGGCCCCGGTGAGCAGGCAGGTGCTCAGGTTGGCCGGCGCAATCAGCAGGCAGGTAAGACCTATGGGCAGCAGCAACGGAAGGAATCCCTTGCGGAAATCGGTGATTACATGCTGCTTGCGGCTCAGCTGCCGGGCCAGGTACATAAACAAGGCCAGGCGGGCAAAATCGGAGGTCTGAAAGGTGAGGTTGATCAGCGGCAGCTTGATCCAGCGGTTAGCCTCGTTGAGATTGGCGCCAAACAACAGGGTATACAGCAGCAGCGGAATGGACAACAGGTACAGCCAGAGTGCCAGGCGGCTGAACCACCGGTAGTCCACCAGGTGCGTGAAGTAGATGATGCCCACGCCAATCACAATAAAGGTGGTCTGCCGGAACAGGTAGTATTCCGTATTGCCCTTATTCTGCTTATAGGCCAGCGAGCCCGTGGAGCTGTACACTGCCAGCAGGCTGATCACCACCAGCACGGCCACAATACTCCAGATGACCCGGTCGCCGCGGGTCTTGCCGGTAAGGGTCATGAAATTGCCCTCCACCGACTCGCTGAGGTTGAACTCGTTTAATATGTTCTGCCAGGCTCCCATTTACAGTTCGCGCACAGCTTCCTTGAATTGTTTGCCACGGTCTTCATAATTCTTGAAAAGGTCGAAGCTGGCACAGGCAGGCGACAGCAATACCACATCCCCTTTCTCCGCCAGGCGGTATGCCTGCATCACCGCCTCCTTGGCACTGGCCGCATCGGCAATCACCGGCACCTTGCCTTCAAAGGCCTCGTGGATCTTCTTGTTGTCAACGCCCAGGCAGATGATGGCCTTCACCTTTTCCGTAACCAGCTCCTCAATCACCGTGTAGTCATTGCCTTTATCTACACCGCCGAGGATCAATACCGTAGGCTTGGTCATGCTTTCCAGCGCATACCAGGTGCTGTTGATATTGGTGGCCTTGCTGTCGTTGATGTACTCCACCCCGCGGATGGTACCCACGGTTTCCATCCGGTGTTCGAGGCTTTCGAAAGTCTGGATGGCTTCCCTGATCTTGTCTTTCCGGATGTCAAGCACCGTAGCAGCTATCCCCGCAGCCATAGTATTGTATTGATTATGTTTCCCCTTTAATGCGAAGTCATTTATACTCATGCGCATTTCTTGTTCCTTCACTTTGATGAGCATCTCCTCGTCTTTGATGTAAGCGCCCTGGCGAACTTCTTTTTTCATGGTAAATGGCAATAGGTTAGTTTGGTTACGGAATTGTATCAGGTTAGCGGTTGTCACTTCGTCGTCGTCACAGTAAATGAAATAGTCCGAGGATCGCTGGTTTTCTATGATCCTGAACTTGGCGTGTATATAGTTTTTGAATTCGTAATTGTAGCGGTCCAAATGGTCCTCGGTGATATTGGTGAGGATGGCGATATCGGGCCGGAAGGTTTGGATATCATCCAGCTGGAAGCTGCTGATCTCTGCTATGTACAGCGGGCGCGGATCAACCGCCACCTGCCGGGCCACGGAGAACCCAATGTTGCCCACCAGGGCACAGTCAACACCGGCGGTGCGGCAGATATGATAGAGCAGCGAGGTAGTGGTGGTTTTGCCGTTGCTGCCGGTAATGGCCACCATACGGCTGTTGCCCATGTAGCGGTAGGCAAATTCCACTTCACTGATCACCGGTATGCCTTTGGCGCGGATGGCCTTCATCACCGGGGCCTTCTCGGGTATGCCGGGGCTCTTCACCACCTCATCGGCGGCCAGTATCCGCTCCATGTCATGCCCGCCCTGCTCATAAGGAATCCCCTGCGCCTCCAGCTCGGCCAGGAAGGGTTTGGCTATGGGGCTGCCATCGGACACAAACACCTCATAGCCCTTGCGTTTGGCCAAAATGGCTGCACCGGTACCGCTTTCGCCTGCTCCTAATATGATCAGCTTTTCTGCCAAGGGGATCAGCGCATTTTGAGGGTGATTACGGAAAAGATGGCCAGTATGAGGGTGATGATCCAGAAACGCACGGCAATCTTGCTTTCATGATAGCCCAGCTTCTGGTAGTGGTGATGCAGCGGGCTCATCAGGAAGATCCTTCTGCCCTCACCGTATTTCTTCTTGGTATACTTGAAATAGGATACCTGCATAATAACACTCAGGTTCTCCACCAGGAACACCCCGCAGAAAATGGGGATCAGCAGTTCTTTGCGCACGATGATCGCCAGCGAGGCAATGATGCCGCCCAGCGCTAGGCTCCCGGTATCGCCCATGAACACCTGGGCAGGAAAGGCATTGTACCAGAGGAAGCCCACACAGGCGCCAATGAAGGCCCCGATGAAAATGGACAGCTCACCCAGGTTAGGGATGTACATGATGTTGAGGTACTCGGCAAACCGGATATTACCGCTGGTATAGGCAAACAGGCCCAGCACCGCACCAATGATGGCCGATACGCCGGTGGCAAGGCCATCCAGGCCATCGGTGATATTGGCCCCGTTAGACACCGCCGTGATGATAAATATGACGATGACGATGTATACGATGTAGGTGAGGTCTTCCAGGCTGTCGGGCAACAGGCGGGCATAGTTGAATTCATGCCCCTTCACAAAAGGTATGGTGGTGATGGGCGTTTGCACTTTCACAAAGCGGTGTTCTTCCCCGTCGATCATTTTCACCGACTCTCCCACCAGGCGCTCCTTTGACTGCAGCACAATGGATTTGCGGGGCCCAACCACTTCGCGCTCCACCACCACACTGTTGTTGAAATAGAGGGTGGCGCCCACTATCAGGCCCAGGCCAACCTGCCCGGCCACTTTGAACTTGCCGGCCAGTCCGTCAGCATCTGCCTTCTTGTAGGGTATGCCTTTGGCTTTGGCAATGCGCTTGGCGCGCAGCTTCAGGTAGTCGTCTATAAATCCGATCAAACCGCACCAAACCGTTACCAGCAGCATCAGCAGAATGTAGATATTCTCAATGCGGGCAAAGAGCAGGGTGGGGATCAGGATGGCCAGCAGGATGATGAAACCACCCATGGTGGGGGTATTGGCCTTGTCCACTTCGCCGGGCAGCCCCAGTTCGCGCACGGCTTCGCCGATCTGCAAACGTTGCAGCCTGCGGATAATGGCCTTACCGAAAACAGCCGACACCACCAGCGACAGGATCACGGCCAACGCCACCCTGAAGGTGATGAACTGAAACAGGCCGGCGCCTGCCAGGTCAAATTCAGTTTTCAGCCAGTTGAAAATGTAGTAAAGCATGTTGGTTTTCGGTTATGTTGGTCGGTGCTTTTGTCTGGTCTTATTTATTCAGTGCGGCAAATTGTGTTTGCAGTTCTTCCTTATCATCGAAATGGTGTTTCACGCCATTGATATCCTGGTATTTTTCATGGCCCTTTCCAGCCACCAGTATGATATCGCCCGGAGCAGACATCATCACGGCCGTTTTGATGGCCTCGCGCCGGTCTGCAATCACCAGGCATTTACGCTTGTGTTCGCTTTTCATGCCTTCCTGCATATCATTGAGAATGGCCTGGGGATCTTCGGTACGCGGGTTGTCGCTGGTGAGGATGGCCCGGGTGCTGTACTCACAGGCTACAGCAGCCATCAGCGGGCGCTTCGTCTTGTCGCGGTCGCCGCCGCAGCCGACCACGGTGATCACCTGTTCGTTACCCTTCTGCAGCTTTTTGATGGTGGCCAGCACATTCAGCAGGGCATCTGGGGTATGTGCATAGTCCACTATGCCAATCACCTGTTCCCTGGCCGACACGCTATAGTCAAAGCGCCCCTCGGCACCGGTGAGGTTGCTGAGTACGGCAAGCACTTCCTGGGCGGGTTCACCCAGGCTCACGGCAGCACCATATACGGCAAGCAGGTTATAGGCATTGAATTCACCGATCATACGGAAATGCACTTCCATGCCATTGACGTCCATGATCAGGCCGGTGAGATTGTTCTCGATGATCTTGCCCTTGAAATCGGCTTCTGTGCGGAGTGCATACAGCTTACGTTGTGCGCGCGTGTTCTGCAGCATGATGGTTCCGCGCTTGTCGTCGGCATTGCTGATGGCGAAGGCGGATGCAGGCAGGTGATCGAAGAAGGTCTTCTTCACCCGGATGTATTCATCAAAGGTCTTGTGGTAGTCGAGGTGGTCGTGGGTGATATTGCTGAACAGGGCGCCATCAAACTGCAGGCCGGTGATGCGGTGCTGATGGATGGCATGGCTGCTGCATTCCATGAACACGTGCGTGCAGCCCGCGTCGGCCATTTGCTTTATGAGCGCATTGAGGCTGATGGCATCGGGGGTGGTGAATGCCGAAGGCAGCACTTCAGCGCCAATCATATTCTTCACGGTGCTGATGAGGCCGCAGGTGTACCCCAGCCCGCTGAACAGCTGGTAGAGCAGTGTGGCGATGGTGGTTTTGCCATTGGTGCCGGTAACGCCCACCAACTTCACACGGTGCGAAGGGTGACCATAGAAATCACAGGCCAGCAGGGCCAATGCTTCTGCGCTGTTATCCACCTGCAGATAGGTAACCCCTGGCTGCAGCGTGTCCGGCAGGCTGCTGCACAGGATGGCAATGGCGCCTTTGGCAATGGCAGCATCAATAAACTGGTGGCCATCCTGCTGCCAGCCCACGATGGCGGCAAACAGGAATCCCGGCTGTGCCTGGCGTGAGTCGATACACAGGCCGTGTATTTCACCACGGGTATCACCCTCCACGCGGAGGGCGCTTATCACCGGTAATATGTCAGCTATTGCTTTCAATGTCTGTCAGTTCAGTTCAAGTTGTACGGTTTGTCCTTTGCGGATGGCCAGCCCGGCCGGAATGGATTGTGCCATCACCTTTCCTTTGCCCCGGGCCACCACCCGTAATCCCCTGTCCTCACAAATAGCCAATGCATCCTTCAGGCCAATGCCTTGCAGCGGTGGCATCTGCACCGGCAG